>CBDTUV010000075.1:0-10465 GCA_965363575.1 uncultured Pseudorhodobacter sp.
CCTTGTCGCTGATGATCGGTACTGCCGGTCTGCCACACGTCATCATCCGCTTCTTTACCGTTCCAAAGGTATCGGATGCACGTTGGTCGGCAGGTTGGGCGCTGGTGTTTATCTCGCTTTTGTATCTTTCAGCTCCGGCTGTTGGCGCAATGGCGCGTTTGAACGTCATCTCCACCATCTACCCACAAGGCACGCAGTCTGAGGCCGTTCTATACGAAGAACGCCCACAGTGGATGCGCAACTGGGAAGTCACTGGTCTGTTGAAGTTTGAGGACAAGAACGGCGATGGCCGGATCCAGTTCTACAACGACACGAACGAAGGCTTCACCGCCACCGCAACTGAGCGCGGTTGGACCGGGAACGAGTTCACCTACAACAACGACATCTTGGTGCTGGCGAACCCCGAAATTGCGCAGCTTCCGGGCTGGGTAATCGCGCTGATCGCAGCGGGTGGTCTTGCAGCTGCTTTGTCCACTGCAGCGGGCTTGCTGTTGGCTATTTCTTCGGCCATCAGCCACGACTTGATCAAGTCATGGCTAAACCCGAACATCTCGGAAAAGGGCGAATTGCTTGCTGCCCGTATCTCGATGGCCGGTGCGATTGTGGTGGCTACATGGTTGGGGCTTAATCCTCCTGGCTTTGCGGCACAAACCGTGGCCTTGGCCTTTGGTCTGGCAGCGGCGACGATCTTCCCATCTTTGATGATGGGGATCTTCTCCAAGCGGATCAACGCGACGGGTGCGACATTGGGCATGTTGGCTGGTTTGGTTGTAACCTGTCTGTACCTGTTTACGTATCTGGGCATGTTCTTTATCCCCGGTACGAACTTGCTTGAAAACACGGCGTCGAACTTCTTGTTCGGTATCCCGCCAGCATCCTTTGGCCCAATCGGTGCACTGATCAACTTTGGTGTGGCTTATGTTGTGTCGATGATGACAGCACCACCTCCACAAGACGTGCAGGATCTGGTTGAATCGATCCGCGTGCCAAAAGGCGCAGGGTCCGCTTCCAGCCACTAAGCAACGACTGCGCCCCCCGGTTTTACGGGGGGCGTTTCCCTTTGAATATCAGGACGACGGAAATAGACATGACGCAAACGGCGATCATCAGGTTTCTGGAAACCGTCCACCCCTATGACACTTTGTCAAAGGAGGATCTGGCGCGCGTGGCTGGTGTGTTCGACCGCCGCGAATTTGCTGCCGGAGATGAGATTTATCATACAGGTCACGCAATGACCGGGCTTTTCTTGGTCAAGCGCGGCTCGGTTGAGGTGTTAGAACCGAGCGGTGGGCTTGTGTCCTTGCTTGGCCCGCGAAATTCTTTTGGTGAACGTGGCTTGATGCGGGACGGGTTTGCCGTGACCACCGCACGGGCGACTGAACCGACTGTGACCCTTATGCTGCCAACGGTGGAGTTCAAGCGCCTCATTGCCCAGTCGCCTGCCTTTGCGCGGTTCTTTAGCCGAGGCCGGTCGGTTGAGGGGCGCGGCTCTGATCTGGCGACCCAAAAAGTTGCAGATCTGATGGCGCGTAAGCCAGTCACGATAGGCCCGGATGACAGTATTCGTACTGCTGCAGTGAAAATGCGCGATGCGCGTGTGTCCAGCCTTGGTGTTGTCGAGGATGGCGTGTTCCAAGGCATTGTCACAACTCGCGATTTGACCAATAAAGTGCTGGCCCTCGGGCTTGATCCGTCAAGCCCCATTGCAGGTGTTATGACCCGCGATCCCATCACATTGACGCCGCAGGATTTGGGGTCAGATATTTTGCATATCATGCTGGAACGCCGGATTGGCCATTTGCCTGTGGTCGACGCCTCACGCTTGGTGGGCATGGTCACGCAAACGGATCTGACCCGCTTTACCGCCGTATCCTCTGCCAGTCTTGTCCGTGATGCAGCCACGGCTGAAACAGTGGCAGATCTGCCCGCAGTGACGGCGCGAATCCCCGCACTTTTGGCGCAGCTCGTCGGCGCACACAATGCGCATGAGGTCGTGACACGCCTGATCACCGATGTCGCAGATACTGTCACCCGCCGCTTGTTGGCCTTGGCCGAGGCAGAGCTTGGCCCGGCCCCTGTGCCCTACCTTTGGCTGGCCTGTGGCAGTCAAGGGCGGCAAGAACAAACCGGCGTGTCCGACCAAGACAATTGCATCATGCTTGATGACAGCGTGACTGATGCCGACATGCCCTACTTTGCAGCATTGGCAAAGTTTGTAAGTGACGGGTTGGATGTTGCGGGCTATTTCTATTGCCCCGGCGATATGATGGCGACCAACCCCATGTGGTGCCAGCCTGTTCGCGTCTGGCGCGGCTATTTCCGCAAATGGGTCGCCGCGCCTGATCCAAAGGCGCAAATGCTGGCCAGCGTGATGTTTGATTTGCGCCCTATTGGGGGGGCGGTCAGCCTGTTCCGCGACCTTCAGGCTGAGACGTTGAACATGGCGCATCGCAATTCAATCTTTGTTGCCCATATGGTTGGCAACAGCCTGACCCACTCGCCCCCACTTGGCCTGCTGCGCGGCTTTGCCACCATTCGGTCGGGCGAGTATAAAAATCATATCGACCTAAAACTTTCCGGCGTTGTGCCTGTCACCGATTTGGGGCGTGTTTATGCGTTGATCGGCAAGGGTACTGCGGTCAACACCCGCGCGCGCCTGCTTGCCGCCGAAGAGGCCGGGGTGATTTCAGTCTCTGGTGCGCGCGATTTGATTGAGGCTTACGATTTGATTGCCCAAATCCGGTTAGAAAACCAGGCCCGGCTTATTCGGTCAGGCCGCAAGCCTGACAATTTCATGGCACCTTCTGACCTGTCAGATTTTGAACGTTCGCATTTGCGCGACGCGTTTGTTGTGGTGCGTACAATGCAATCTGCCATCGGCCAAGCCCGGGGTACCCGATCGTGAAAGATACCAACCTATGCTGATGGACTATATCGCCACTTTTGCGGCTGGACTGGGCCTGGTTGGTTTTGTCGTTATTGTGCGGCACCTGTCGAAAGGGCGCTTGCCGAAATGGACCATCCCGGCCTCCATTGGTCTTGGGATGCTGATATTTTCGATCTGGAACGAGTATACGTGGTATATCCGCACCACCAGCGTCTTGCCCAAAGAAGTCATTATCCTGTCATCGCCAGTAGATCGGGTGGCCTACCGCCCATGGACCTATCTTTTCCCAGTGTCGTCGCGCTTTGCCGCGTTGGACGGGCTTGGCATGGTCAAAAGCCCCGGCAATGACAACTTTCGCCTCGCCGAGGTGCTGTTGGTCCAACGGTGGACACCGACCCGGCGTGTTCCCATCGCCTTTGACTGCGCAGGCGGGCGTCGTGCCGATATGATCGAAGGGGTTGAACTGGCCCCGGACGGCACCCTGACCGGTGGCGAATGGATGAATGTCGGACAAGAAGATGAGCTGCAACGCGCAGCCTGCCAAGAGGGGTAGCAGCAATGCCCGTGGACGGGATGACACAGCACAGTGTTTTGGTGATCGAGGATGAAGACAACATCGCTCTCGCGCTCGACTATCTTCTGACGCGCGAAGGTTACACCCATGACCGCGTCGCCAATGGTGGCGAGGCGTTGGCGCGCATTCATGCGATGCATCCTGATCTGGTATTGCTTGATGTGATGCTACCCGAAATGTCGGGATATGAGATTTGTCAGGCCATGCGGCTTGATCCCGACTTGGCCCATATCAAGATTTTGATGATGACCGCCCGAGGGTCGGCGATTGAGCGCAAAAAGGGTTTGGCCTTGGGCGCTGATGGTTTCATTTCCAAACCGTTTGAGCTGACCGAACTTAGATCCGAAGTGCGCCGCCTGTTGGAAGGGTAGCAAACCCAAAACGCGGAAAGGCAGACCCATGCAAGAACGCCGCAGCATCGATCAAAACCATCGGGGGCAAATGTGACCTCGAAAGTCAAACCTTTTGCTCTGGAAAATCTTGGCCTTCGGCTGCGGGTTTTTTTGTTTTTTGCAGCCCTTGCGATTGGCGCCGTGGGTCTGCTGTGTCTTGGGCTGATGCTTGGCTACCGGCGCCTTGGGGTGCCAGACAGCCTGAATGCCTTTGTCCAAGGCGGTGTGATTGGCGGCTTTGGCGTTGTTGGGTTAACGGCGGCAGTTTGGTATCTTTTTGACACCCATGTTTCAAAGCCAATCGACGTGCTTGCCGGTGCGTTGCGCGCCCGTGCACATGCCGATGTGACTGCGGATATGGACCCGAAAACCGCGCGCTATCTGGGTGACCTTGCGCCCGCCGCGCAGGCAACAGCGCATAGCCTGTCGGAAACGCGCAATGCGCTGGCCGAGGCTGTTGCCCGCGAAACCACCCGATTGTCGGCTGAAAAGAACAAATTGGCAGCGTTGTTGTCTGATGTGCCTGTGGGTGTTCTTTTGTGTTCGGGCGATCATCAATTGGTCTTTTACAACGGAATGGCCGTGGACCTGATTGGTGCGGCCAGCAAAGGCACTGCGCCGGGGCTGGACCGCAAACTTTTTGACTATCTGCGCGAAGGCCCCATTCGCCACGCCCATCACCGCCTGACCGAAGCGGATGACCCTGACGCCGCCTCTGACTTGCTGTGTGCCACCCGCGATGGTGGCGATATTCTGGCCGCACGGATGCGATTGTTGCCCGGTGAAGGTGCCGCCGCCCCCGGCTATGTCCTAACCCTTCGCGATGTCACTGCCGATCTGGCTGCCCATGCCAAGCGTGAGGCTTTGTTGGCCGAGGTGCTTGACCGCGTGCGCCGACCTGCCGCCAACCTTGCCGCGCTGTTGGCGGTGTTGCCGCAAGGCGCGCCAACCCCGCCCGATATGGACACCGCTCTGCGGCAAGAGGTGAATACCCTAAGCCAAACGATCACCGATCTTGCCAAACGGACTGAGGAGGGACAGGTTGATCTGATCCCACGCTCGCCCTTGCGCGTGGCCGATCTGACAGACGGTCTGCGCGCAAGGCTTGAGGCACAAGGGCTGGCGCTGACAGCGCAAGACGCCCCTTTGTTGCTGCGCTGCGATGGGTTTGAGGTGGTGTCCCTTTTGGCGCAGGTGGCGCGTGGCGTAGCAGGCTTGCTGGATGTGAAAGCGTTCGATCTGACGGTGACCGAAGACAGCAATGACGCGCATCTGCGCCTTGGCTGGCAGGGCAATGCGTTGCGGGTCGCGGATCTGGAAAAATTCCTTGCGGCGGGCCTTGATGAGGAGGTGCCGGGCGTCACCGGCCGCCACGTCCTGACCAGCCATGCCACCGATATTTGGCCCGAAACGCTGGCTGCTGGCCATCATGCGGTTTGTCTGCCCATTCGCATGGCCCGCCGCGCAGGCCCGCGCCCCAAACCGATTGCCCGCGCGGTGGTCTATGATTTTGACCTGCTGGGCAAGGCGCGCAACGACAAAGTTGCCAACCAAGCCTTGGCGGACCTGACCTATGTGGTGTTTGACACCGAAACCACCGGGCTTTTGCCCAGCCAAGGCGATGAGGTCGTGCAAATTGCCGCGGTGCGTATCGTGAACGGCAAACGGGTAGAGGCCGAGGTGTTTGACACTTTGGTCAACCCGGGGCGTTCAATTCCCGCCGCATCTACAGTGGTGCATGGTATCACCGAAGCGATGGTCAAGGGCGCCCCCGATATCGCCACCGCTGGCCGTGATTTCCACAAATTTGCCGAAGGCGCAGTCCTCATCGCCCATAACGCACCCTTTGATATGGAGTTTTTGCGCCGTCACGAATCCGCCATTGGTGCACGGTTTGACAATCCTATCCTTGATACGGTGTTGCTGTCGGCCGTGGTCTTTGGCCAGCATGAAGACCACAGCCTTGACGCCTTAACCCGTCGCCTGTCCATCACCATCCCCGAAGAGGCCCGCCATACTGCGATCGGTGACAGCCTTGCCACAGCCGATGCGTTTCTTAAACTTCTGCCCATGCTTCAAGGACGCGGGCTAACCAACTTTGGCGCCGTCCTGACCGAATTGCGTCGACATGGTCGTTTGCTCAAAGACCTGAATTGACGGGCAGGGGGCATACGTCCCCAACAAATCACACGAATGGATCGCTAGGGTAGCCCACGCCATTCAGGTACAATCCTTGCGGCGGGCAAACCGGCCCACAAGCGGTACGATCCTTGGCGGCCAAGGCCACTGCCACCTGTCCGGGCGGCCAAGCGTCTGCACCGACCCGCTCTAATGTGCCAATAAACGACCTGACCTGATTGTGCAAAAATGACCGCGCCCGCAGGAAAAAGCGGTATTCACGCCCTTCCGGGTAATCCCGTTCCTCAATCACAATCTCATCCAATGTCTTGATGGGCGAGGCTGATTGGCACATGCTGGACCGAAAGGTCGTGAAATCATGCAGCCCAATCAAATGCTTGGCCCCTTGGCGCATCGCACCCACATCCAGCGCATGCCCCACTTGCCACACCAGCCCTTGATCATGCGTTACAGGCGCACGGCGCGATACAAGACGGAACAGATACCGCCGTTCAATCGCTGAAAAGCGGGCGTGAAAACTGTCGGCCACAACCGCGCAGGCCACGACCGACACAGGGCTAGGGCGCAGATGGGCGTTGATGGCGCCCGCCAGCCGAAACGGGTCCCAGTCCTTGGCCAAATCGCAATGGGTCACTTGCCCCAAGCCATGCACACCCGCATCCGTACGCCCAGCCGCGGCAATCGTATGCGGCCCCGGTTCTAGGCGCGCCAATGCCGCCTCAATCGCGCCTTGAACCGTGGGTTGCCCCTCGGCCTGACGTTGCCAGCCGTTGAACGGCCCCCCGTCATATTCGATTTTCAGTGCATATCTGGGCATGTCTGTGGGTTACCGCGCCGCTTCTGCCCTGACAAGGGGGATGTGGGGATCAGCCCAACCGTCTTTCCCCCTTTGAACCGGCGGGCAGAGAGCCTATCTTGGGTGCAACCGACAAGAAAAGGGTAATTTGTGCTGGGTGGACTGACAGATGGGCTAAGCCGTGGGGTTGAAACGGCGATGGCGGGCGTGTCCGAGGCGTTGTTTGAACCCGTGATCCGGCTGGGCGTGACAGGGCTGTCGCGGGCGGGCAAAACCGTGTTCATCACCAGCCTTGTAGCAAACTTGCTGGACCGCGGGCGGATGCCGCAGTTCAGTGCAGCCCCACGCATTGAAACGGCGTTCTTGCAGCCACAGCCCGATGATACATTGCCAAGGTTTGACTATGAAACTCATCTCGCCGCACTGACAGGTGCCGCCCCGCATTGGCCCGCATCAACCCGCGCGATATCAGAGTTGCGCTTGTCTTTGCGGGTGCAACCTTCAGGGTTTTTCGGTGGGCTGGTAGGGGGGCTGACCGGGCCGCGCACCATTCATCTCGATATCATCGACTACCCCGGCGAATGGTTGCTGGACCTTGGGCTGATGGGCAAAACCTATGCCGATTGGTCCGAGGCGACGCTGCAGCGCATCGCCCACCGCACGCAGGCCGAAGCGTTCATGGCGCAAGCTCGCGCCGAAGATGCGGCCCTAAAGCTGGATGAACCCCGCGCCCAATCCCTTGCCGTCAGCTTTACCGCCTATCTCCAAGCTGCACGGGCGGCAGGCTGGTCTGATTGCACGCCGGGGCGGTTCTTGCTGCCCGGTGATCTGGCAGGCAGTCCGGTTTTGACCTTTGCACCTTTGCCCAAACCCAGCAGTACGCCGCGCGGCAGCCTGTGGCGTGAAATGGATCGGCGGTTTGAGGCGTATAAATCCCAAGTTGTTCGCCCGTTTTTCCGTGATCATTTTTCCCGCATTGACCGGCAAGTTGTGCTGATGGACGTGCTGGGCGCCATTCACGCAGGCCCGATGGCGCTAGAGGATATGCGCCGCACAATGGCCGAGGTTCTAGGCGCCTTTCGCCCCGGTCAGAACGGATTTCTCAGCTCTATTCTACTGGGCAAGCGGGTTGATAAAATCTTGTTCGCGGCCACCAAGGCCGATCATTTGCACCATTCCCAACACCCCCGCTTAACGGCGATAACCGAGGCCTTGCTGCGCGAGGCGCGGGACCGTGCGGCCTTTGCCGGGGCGGAAACGCGGGCAATGTCACTGGCCGCCTTGCGCGCCACGGTCGAGGAAACCCGCAACCATGGTGGCGAAAGCCTTGATCTGGTGCGGGGCACTTTGCAAGATACGGGCAAGCAAGCCGCGATGTTCGCAGGCGTTCTGCCCGAGGACCCCAACCACCTTTTGGCCCCCGCCCGCAAAGGTGAGGCCGCGTGGTTGGACGCTGATTATTCCGTAATGTCATTTGCCCCCGCGCGTCTATCCCTGCGCCCCGGTGACGGGCCGCCGCATATCCGGCTGGACCGCGCGGCGGAATTTTTGCTGACGGACCGTCTGGGCTGACGCTGCGATGATAAAGGAGCCATTGATGGCCAAACCCGTTTTGATCGATCTTGATGATACCCCCGGCCAAACCCCGTCGGATGCGCCGCCTGTGCCTGATCTGGGCCTGCCCCAAGGCCGGGCGATGACGGCGGCGGCGTCGGTCGTGGGGGCGCAACCTTCGCGCCTGATGCGGGTGGCGGTTTGGGTGCTGGGCAGCCTGTTCAGCTTTATGATCTCGGTCGCACTCTATGATTTTGTGACGGGTATGCTGGCGCGCAATTCGCTGATGGGCTGGATTGCTTTTGGCCTGACAGGCCTTGCGATTGTGGTGCTGTTGGTGCTTGCCCTGCGTGAGGCGTTGGGGTTCTACCGGCTTGGCCGGTTGGACCGCCTGCGCGCCGAGGTTGAAGATGCGCGGGCCGCCAACCTGCTGAAACCGGCTGCAAAAGTGACTGACCACATGGTCGCGCTTTATAAAAACCGTGCTGATTTGCGCTGGGGCGCGGCGCGGTTGGCAGAGCGCCGCCCTGATGTGATGGACGCCGATGCCTTGCTGAACCTGACCGAAGTGGAACTGCTGGGCCCGATTGATCTGGCCGCCCGCGCCGAGATTGAGGTCGCCGCGCGCCGTGTGGCCACCGTGACCGCGATTGTGCCGCTGGCGCTGGTCGATGTTGCAGTGGCGTTGTTTTCCAACCTGACGATGATACGCAAGATTGCAGCGCTCTATGGCGGGCGGGCGGGTACGCTTGGCAGCCTGAAACTGATGCGTCGGGTGGTTGGGCATTTGCTGGCAACGGGGGCTTTGGCGCTTGGCGATGATCTGATTGGGTCGGTCGCTGGTGGCGGCGTTTTGGGAAAGCTGTCGCGGCGGTTTGGGGAAGGTGTGGTGAACGGTGCGTTGACGGCCCGGGTGGGCGTGGCCGCGATGGACTTGTGCCGGCCCATGCCCTTTGCGGCCTTGCCGCGACCAAAGGTGACCAATCTGATGAGCCGGGCTTTGACCGGGGTATTTGATGGATTTGCGGGGTCTGATCGGAAGGCTGTGTGACCGGCTGGGGATTTGAGTATTTTTGCCAAGATGAAATGAGGAGTTTGTTTAGGCCTTGCGCTTGTCGGCGCCGTTTTCCTAAACGCATCATTAGGCGCTTTTGCCCTCACAGCATGGCTGGACCGCGGCGCAAACCGCGCGTATAACCCCGCCCATGCGACAGACACACGCGATATTTGCACGAATTAGCGGCCCGGCGATCTGACCTTGTTCAGCCGCCGGGATGCCTTTTGCCACGCCGCGTTTTGCGGCCTGATCTTCGCCCTGTCCCCCCCTTTTCCCGATCCGTAAGGAACCGCCAATCATGTGCGCCGATACTCCTGACTACAAAGATACCGTATTTTTGCCCGAAACCGACTTTCCGATGCGCGCAGGCTTGCCCATGCGCGAACCCGAATGGCTGGCCCATTGGGAGAGCATCGGCATCTATGACCGCCTGCGCGAGAAGGCTGCGGCCCAAGCGGGGGGGCGCACGCCCTTTACGCTGCATGACGGCCCCCCCTATGCCAATGGCCATCTGCACATTGGCCACGCGCTGAACAAAACCATCAAGGATATGATCGTGCGCAGCCATCAGATGATGGGCTTTGATGCGCGCTATGTGCCGGGCTGGGATTGCCACGGTTTGCCAATCGAGTGGAAGATCGAAGAACAGTACCGCAAAAAGGGTCTTGATAAAGACACGGTGGATGTCGTTGATTTCCGCCAAGAATGCCGCAAGTTCGCGGAGGGCTGGGTCGATATTCAGCGTGAGGAGTTCAAGCGCCTTGGGATCACCGGCAACTGGGCTGACCCTTACCTGACCATGGATTACCACGCCGAAGCGGTGATTGCTGGGGAGTTCATGAAGTTCCTGATGAACGGGTCTTTGTATCAAGGCTCCAAGCCTGTCATGTGGTCGCCGGTTGAAAAAACCGCGCTGGCCGAGGCGGAAGTGGAATATCACGACCATACCAGCCATACGATTTGGGTGCGGTTTAAGGTCGTTGGTGGGGGTGATGCTCTGGGCGATGCGAAAGTCGTCATCTGGACCACTACCCCTTGGACCATCCCGCAAAACCGCGCGGTTTGT
>CBDTUV010000076.1:0-10407 GCA_965363575.1 uncultured Pseudorhodobacter sp.
GGAAGGCCCACGTCGATCAGCACCATCCAATCTGGATGTTTCGCAAAGGCCTGGCGCTGTTCGGGCAGCTTTTCAGCCAGAAAATCAAGGCCCATCCGGCTGATTAGTTCAAACGCTGACACCAGCCCGCCCAGCCGCGATTGGGCCAGCGCCAGCAGGTCCAGCGCCGCCGCGGGCGATGGCACCACCAGCAAGGCCGTACCCATCCCCGCAGGAATGGGCGACAGTTTCAGGCTGGCGGCGGTGATCACCCCCAACGTTCCTTCGGCACCGATCAAAAGATTGCGCAGATCATAGCCGGTGTTGTCTTTGCGCAGCCGTTTCAGCCCGTGCCAAATGCTGCCATCTGGCATAACCGCCTCTAGCCCCAAACATAAATCGCGGGCATTGCCATAGCGCAGCACATTCACCCCGCCTGCATTGGTCGACAAATTGCCGCCAATCCGCGCCGTGCCTTGACTGGCCAGCGACAAGGGGAACAACCGCCCCACATCTGTTGCGGCGGCCTGCACCTCGGCCAAGGTTGCCCCCGCTTCAACCACGATCACGTTCTCAGTCGGATGGACCGCGCGCACCGCCCGCATCCGTTCCAGCGACAACACCAAAGGCGCAGGCCCATCCGCCATCACTTGGCCCAGCACCAAGCCCGTTCCACCACCAAAAGGCACCACCCCCACCCGTGCAGCGTTACAGGCCGCGATAATCTGCGACACCTCATCCACCGAACGCGGCCGCGCCACGGCCCCCGCTTGCCCCCCAACCCGCCCGCGCGGATCGGCCAAATAGCGCGGCTCGGTCGGGACAATCGTGCCATCGGGCAAGGCTGCGGCAAGCTGGGTCAGAAAGGCGGGGTCTGCGGGGTTCAGCATAATGGCTCCTTAGGTCAGCCCCATGATAGGCCGCCCGAACCACCAGTTTCTAGGGCAAATACTCTGGCTGCAGCACAATGATCGTGGGCGTTTTCGGCAACCGTGACAAAGACAGGTCAATCTGGCTGATCCCCGGTTCGACCACCTCAAACTGATCGCCCATCTCGGCCAAAAACTGGGTCAAGGACGCGCCCGAAAACCAATGCATCGGCAACACGACCGAGGACCGCAACCGCCGCACCACCGTCATCATGGATGGCAAATCAAGGGTATAGCCGCCATCCACCGGCACCATCAGCACATCCAACCGCCCGATCGCTGCAAATTGCGCAGCATCTGGAATATGGTGCAAATGGCCCAGATGCCCGATGCACAGGCCTGCCACCTCAAAGATAAAGATCGAATTGCCATTCTGGCGCAGCACCCCCCGGTTCATCACATCCGTCGGCACATTGCGCACCAACACCTCGCCCAGATCCAGATAATGGTTGGCAGGCCCTCCATCGCCCCAACCGGGCAACACATGCGGCACGCGCGGATCGGGGCGCGCGGTCCAATGCGAGCCATGCGCGTTGTTCATCGTGACCACATCCGGCACCGTATCATCGCCGCCAATGAATCCGGTATAATCAGTCACCAAAACCTTGCCTTGCGGCGTGCGCAGCGCAAAACTGGCATGGTCCAGATAGCGGATGCGCACCTCGCCCTCCGCCACGGGGTCCGCGAATGACACGCGCTGCACCGGCGCGCCAGCATCGGCCAAAGCAATACAATGGCTGGGCACGCGGTCTTGCGCCGTTGCGGGTGCTGCAAGCAGCATCAATGGCAAGACAAAACGGATCATCGGCAGCCCCCAAAGGTTCGCTAGGGGAAGAGGGTAGCGCAACGACTACAAAAGTCACGCTATTACCCGACCGACGTACGCCCCCGCCGATCATTGCGCAAATTGGCATAAAGCACATGGTTGCGCCACCGACCCGAGATTTGCAGATAGCTTTGCGCCACCCCTTCGTATTTGAAGCCAGTCTTTTCCAGCACCCCGCGCGAGGCTGCGTTTTCCGGCAAACAGGCCGCCTCAACCCGGCTTAGGTCCATATGGGTAAAGGCATGATGCACCATCGCCAAAATCGCCTCACGCATAAGCCCTTGGCGCGCAAAGGGTTGGCCGATCCAATAGCCCACGGTGGCCGCTTGCGCCGGACCACGGCGCACATTGTCCAACGTGATTGCCCCCAGCAGTTGTGCATCCTCGCGCCGCACCATCAGCATGGGCAAAGCCGTGCCTTGGACCTGCGCCCGCGCCGCCCAATAGACCCGATTGGTAAAGGACCTGCGCGACAAATGGTCATCGGCCCAAACAGGCTCCCACGGGGTTAAAAAACCGGCACTTGTCGCGCGCAATTCCGACCACGCGTTCCAATCGCCATGGATCGGCAGGCGCAGCGTCATCCGCTCCGTCTCAATCCGGATTTTGCGGCGAAAGCCCAGCATCATGCAGCAAGCCCGCGCCGGATCTCCTCTAGGGTGGGTGCGCGTGACACAGGACCGTACAGCGCCAGCGCTACATCGGCCTCAATCATCTGCCCGGCATAGCGGCGCACATCCGCCGTCGTCACCGCGTCAATCTTGGCCACCGCTTCTTCGGGCGTCGGCACCCGGCCCCAGATCGCGAGCAGGCGCGCCAAACGCTCGGCCCGGCTGGACGGACTTTCCAGCCCCATCAGCAAACCTGCCTTCAACTGCACCCGCGCGCGCGCCACTTCGGCCTCGGCCATATCACCGCTGGCCCGCTTCAATTCTTCCAGCGTGATCGCGGTCAAATCACCGATTTCTTCCTCGGATGTGCCGGCATAGATCGTGATCTGGCCTGCATCCTCATAGGCCCCCGACTGCGCGAAAATCGTATAGCACAGACCCCGTTCTTCGCGGATTTTCTGGAACAACCGGCTCGACATGCCGCCGCCCAAAGCCATCGCATAGATCTGGGCAATATAGACATCGGGCGACCGATAGCCCGGCGCGTCAAAGGCCAGCGCGAAATGCACCTGCTCCAGCGATTTCGTCTCGCGCCGCTCGGCCCCTTTGAACTGCGCTGGCTGGATCAAGCTGCCCACACCCGCCTTGCGATCCCCAAACAACGCCTGCGCTTGGGCGACAATCGCGTCATGGTCCACAGCACCCGCCGCAGAAAGGATCATCCGGTCCGGGCTGTAATGCTCGGCCACGAACCCGGTCAAATCATCACGGCTAAAGGCGCTGACCCGTTCCGCAGGCCCCAAAATCGTGCGACCAAAGGGTTGGTCGGGATAGCACGCCTCTTGCAGCCAATCGAACACGATATCATCGGGCGTATCCAGCGCCTGCCCGATCTCTTGCAAAATCACATGGCGCTCTGTCTCAATTTCCTTTGGGTCAAACACCGGGTTCAAGACGATATCGCCAATCACATCCAACGCCAGCGCCACGTCATCTTCCAACACGCGGGCATAGAACGCCGTCATCTCGCGGCTGGTATAGGCATTGATATAACCGCCAACATCCTCAATTTCCTCGGCAATCCGCAAGGAAGACCGCTTTTCTGTGCCTTTGAACGCCATATGCTCCAGAAAATGCGCAATGCCGTTCTGCTCGGCCCGCTCATGCCGACCGCCTGCGGTAATCCAAATCCCAATGCTGGCAGATTTCAGGCCGGGCATCGCCTCGGTCACAATGCGAAACCCGTTTGGCAGCGTCGTCAGGCGGCTGGTCAATTGGCAATCCCTTCACGGATATGCGCCTGAAGCGCGGCAAGATCATTGGGCATCCGGGTCACGCGCTCGGGCCGCTCAAACAGGTCGGCCATCCGATCGGGCAAGGCCGGGTGGGTGCCCATCGCGGCCTCAACCGCATCGGGGAACTTGGCGGGGTGTGCAGTTGCCAGCGTAATCATCGGGATGCTGCCCAAATGATCCGCAGCCACCCACACGCCCACGGCAGAATGCGGGCACAACACCTCGCCCGTGCCAGCATAACAGGCACGAATCGTGGCCTGCGTCTCCTCTTCTGAACACCGCCCCGATGCAAAGGTATCCCGCAGCATCTGAAGCGCGCCTTGCGAAATCTTGAATCCGCCAGCCTTCAATTCCGCCATCAACGCCGACACCGCCACCCCATCGCGGCCATAGGCATCAAACAAGATCCGTTCAAAATTCGACGACACCTGAATGTCCATCGACGGGCTGATCGACGGCTTTACCCCATCCGTCCGATATTCGCCCAAGCGCAACGCACGATCCAGAATGTCATTCTGGTTGGTCGCAATCACCAACTGCGCAATCGGCAACCCCATCGACCGCGCAATATAGCCCGCAAATATATCGCCGAAATTGCCCGTAGGCACGGTGAAACTGACCGCCCGCTCCGGCGCACCCACACTGACGGCGGCAGAGAAATAATACACCACCTGCGACAAAATCCTCGCCCAGTTGATGCTGTTCACCCCGGCCAACCGCACGCCATCGCGGAACTCCAGATCGTTGAACATATCCTTCACGCGCGCTTGGCAATCGTCAAAATCGCCGTCCATCGCAATCGCATGCACATTCGCCTCAACCGGCGTGGTCATCTGGCGACGCTGCACCTCAGACACCCGACCATGCGGATAAAGGATAAACACATCCACATTCGACAACCCCCGAAACGCCTCCATCGCGGCCGACCCGGTATCCCCGCTGGTCGCGCCCACAATCGTGATCCGCTCACCTGATTTGGCAAGCGCTGCCTGCATCATCTGGCCAATCAACTGCATCGCGAAATCCTTGAACGCCAAGGTCGGGCCGTGAAACAGCTCCAGCAAGAAATGCCCGGACCCGAGCTGCACCAAAGGCGCCCGCGCCGCGTGGCCAAAACCGGCATAGGCCTTTGCGATCAACCCGCGAAACTCATCGGCCTCAAACGTGTCGCCCAAGAACGGCCACATCACCCGAAACGCCACCTCTTCATAGGGCAAGCCCGCCAACGCCGCGATATCCTCACGCGTCATCACCGGCACCTGTTCAGGCACATAAAGCCCGCCGTCGCGCGCCAGCCCGGTCATCATCGCCTCAGAAAAACTCAAAACCGGGGCCTGACCCCGTGTCGAGATATAGCGCATCAAACGCCCCCTTTATTCAACTTTCCGCCTCATACGCCACAGCAGCAGGCCTGTCATCCCCGCCCAGACAAAGGCAAGCAAAAACCACGTGATCGCATAGTTCAAGTGATCGTTTGGAACCGCCGAACTGTCCACCGGCATCGGTTCAATCCCGTCGCCTGTCAGCGACCGCGCCACAATCAACACAGGTTCCGCCTTCAAAGCTTCGGCCATGGCAGGCACATCACGCGCAAACCACATGCCGCGCGCGGTATCGGGCGCAGGCGTGAACCCGTCCACCTCTTCAGGCCAGACCAAATTGCCGACCACGTCCAACGCCGTCACATCACGCGGCAGCCCCCGCGCCTCATCCACCACAAACCCGCGGTCCACCATCACCCGGCGGCCCGTATCGGTTTCCAACACGGCAATCACCCGAAATCCCGGTCCAATCTGCTTGCGGCTGACCAGCACATCCAACTGATCCCCGGTCAAACGCCCAACAGCCTGCACCGGCAAAAACCTATCGGCCACCGGGTCGGGAACGGCAGGCAAGGCGACGGGGGCCGCGCCAATCCGCGCGTCAATCTCGGCCAACACCGCCTCTTTCCAGCTCAGGCGCTGCATCTGCCACCCACCAAGACCGATCAGCACTGCCATTCCGCACAGCCCAAATAGCACAGGCACAATCATCCGCCGCATCATCAACCCTAACCCATTCCGTCCAATACCAAAGGCGCGGCCCTTTCGACCCGCGCCCTTTTTGTCATATTACTTCGGCAATCAGCCCGGATTATTGGCCCCAGACATAGACTGCGGCAAACAAGAACAGCCACACTACATCCACAAAGTGCCAGTACCAAGACGCCGCTTCAAAGCCCACATGCTGCTCTGGGGTAAAGTGGCCTTTGTAAACCCGGATCAGACAGATCAGCAAAAAGATCGTACCGATGAACACGTGAAACCCGTGAAACCCTGTCGCCATAAAGAAGTTGGCACCATAGATGTTTCCGGCAAAACCAAAGGCCGCGTGGCTATATTCATAGGCCTGCAACACCGTGAAAAACACGCCCAGAATAACAGCCAGAATCAGGCCGGACTTCATGTCTCTGCGGTTGTTTTCATGGACCAGCGCGTGGTGCGCCCAAGTTGCCGCAGCACCCGAACACAGCAAGATCAGCGTGTTGATCAGCGGCAGATGCCACGGGTCAAACGTTTCAATCCCGACAGGCGGCCAAGGGCCGTCAATGGCGGGCGACAGCGGGCCCATTGGGTACATCGCATGTTTGAAAAACGACCAGAACCACGCGGCAAAGAACATGACTTCCGACATGATGAACATGATAAAGCCATAGCGCAGGCCGATTTGCACAACTGGCGTATGGTCGCCAACCATGCTTTCATGCACCACCTCGGACCACCATGCGAACATGACATACAACACCATGGCCAAGCCGATCAGACCCAACCAAGGGCCGGAACCGTGCATCCAAAGCACCGCCCCGAACAGCATAATAAATGCGCCCGCAGCACCCATAAAGGGCCAGATGGACGGCGGAAGAATGTGGTAGTCGTGGTTCTTGGCGTGGGCCATAGTCGTCGTTCCCTCGATTTTGGTATGCCGCGCTTTGCGCTTTGCGGTTATTCTCAGTTTACGGTCTTCGGGTCGGTCGGGGCAAGCGCTGCTTGCTCCTCGGTCGGTATATCTGTGACGTGGAATGTATAAGACAGCGTTATTTCGCGGACATATTTGCCCTCGCGGTCATTGATGATGTCGGGGTCCACATAAAACGTCACCGGCATCTGAATCCGTTCACCGGGTTGCAAAACCTGCATGGTAAAGCAGAAACAGGCGATTTTGGTGAAATAGCCCCCCGCGCTGTCAGGCGTCACGTTATAGCTGGCGGTGCCTGCAATCGGCATGTCGGTCGGGTTATACGCCTCATAAAACGCAAGGCCGGTTTCCCCGATCCGCACGTCCATCGTGGTTTGCATGGGCTTGAATTCCCACGGCATCCCGCGTTCCAGCGATGCATCGAACCGGATTTTCATGGTCCGGTCCAAAATCTTGTCGGGCGCGACCGCCGCCACCTGCGTGGTGCCCGCAAACCCGGTCACCCGGCAAAACCAGTTGTAAAACGGCACCGCCGCAAAGGACAAAGATACCATTATTACAGCCACAAGACTCAACTGCAGGGCGGTCTTATTGATCGGATTCATGGTTTAGCAGCCTCCGTTGTTGTACCCGCAGCAGGCGCAGTCTGTGCAGGAGTCGGCCCCTCTGGCACCAGTTCAGGCCGTACTACATGGTCAAAGCCTTGCACCTGGCCAACATTCGTCACCTTGACCACGGTCAAGCCGAACACCAAGGCGACAAAGGCCAACAGCACAAACCCAAGCCCAACATTGCGGCCCAGCCGACGTTTGTGCAATTCATGTTCCGCGCGAAATGCCATTCTACCAGCCCCCCAGCCCAAAAGGCTTTAGCGCAGCCTCGGCCAAAAACGCCCCGAAATGCAAGAACAGATACATTAGCGAGAATTTGAAAACCTGTTTTTCCACGGCATATTTATCCGCCGCGGCCATATCCTCATCGCGCCGCCAAATCCGCCACGCTCCCCACAAAAACATCGCGTTCAGCACCGCAGACACAACCAAATACACTGGCCCACCGATTGACGTGAACCCCGCCGCCAGCGCAAACGGTGTCAGCAAGATCGTATAGACCATTATATGCGTCCGCGTGGATTTCTTGCCATGCGTCACCGTCAGCATCGGCACACCCGCCTTGCTGTAATCCTCATTCATAAACAAGGCCAAGGCCCAGAAATGCGGCGGCGTCCACATGAAAATCAGCATGAACATCAGCACCGCTTCAACGGAAATGCTGCCCGTCATCGCGACCCAACCGATCATCGGCGGAAACGCACCCGCCGCCCCACCGATCACAATATTCTGCGGGGTCGAGCGTTTCAGCCACATCGAATACACAACCGCATAGAAAAAGATCGTAAACGCCAGCAATCCCGCCGCCAGCAAGTTCGCGGTCAAGGCCAGCATCACCACCGAAATCCCCGACAGCGCCATGCCAAAGCCCAAGGCCTCACCCGGTTGCACCCGGCCCGATGGCACAGGCCGCTTGGCCGTACGCTTCATAATCGCGTCAATATCGGCATCCCACCACATGTTCAGCGCACCCGAAGCCCCTGCCCCAAGCGCAATAAACAAAATGGAACTCATCGCGATAAACGGATGCACCGGCCCCGGCGCCACCAAAACGCCGACCAAAGCGGTGAACACCACCAATGACATGACACGCGGCTTCAGCAGGGCGATGTAATCCCCAAACCCCGCCTCGCCAGCTTGTCCAATAGTCTGCGTGTTGCTCATCGTCATCCGTCTCCAGCCGTCCCAGTTGCCCACCAAGTCCAAAACCCAGCCGCATCAAAGGCAGGGGCCCCTTTGGCCCCCGCCCAAATCCTTAGTCAGCCGAGGCCACTTTCACCGCAGCCGCACCCGAAAGCGATGCAGTTTTCTTCTCTGCCAACCACGCGGCATAGGCCTCTTCCGACACAACCTTTACCGTAATCGGCATGTAGGCATGGTCTTTGCCGCACAGCGTGGTGCACTGACCAAAGAACGTGCCTTCAATATCTGCCTTAAACCAAAGGCTGTTCAAACGACCGGGAACTGCCGACTTTTGCACTCCAAACGCAGGCACCATCCAAGCGTGGATCACGTCCGCCGCCGACAATTGCACCACAATGACCTTGCCAACAGGGATCACCATCGCGTTATCCGTCGCCAACAAGAAATCCTCTTTGGTGTAACCTGCTTCGACCAACTCGGCCTCAACCTCCGCATTCATGACCTTGCCGTCGCCGATCAAGAAGCTGTCAAACGCCACATCTTCCTCGGGGTACTCATAGCTCCAATACCACTGGTTGCCTGTCACTTTGATGGTGATATCGGCCGCAGGAATTTCCAACTGCTTGAACAACACGGGCAACGAAAACGCGCCGATGAACACCAAGACCACAATCGGCACAATCGTCCACGCAACTTCCAGCGGGCTGTTATGGGTAAAGACCGCAGGCACTTTGTTGCGCTTTTCGTTAAAGCGCCACGCCGAATACAGCAACAAACCCGTCACCATCAATGTGATGACCGCAATGATCACCAGCACAAATTGGTCCAACCAATGCAAATCACGCGCCAACTCGGTCGCGGCAATCTGGAACCCGGTCGCCCCATTCACAGGCCGCCCCAAGGCGCCGCCCTCTTGTGCAGCGGCCATTCCGGCCCCCAACAACGTTCCAAAACTTGCGGCCCCAAAACTCGTGGCAATACCGGAAAGACCTGTCATCATGCGCATATGCATATCCCGTTCGTTACGCGGCTCATTTAGCCTGCTTTTTTGGGTTTGCCCGACTCTTGGGCAGAATCCCGTTGTTTCTATCATTGGTGAAACCATATTAAGGGCAGAACGACAAGAGAAACCATTGCGGCATAGCGACGCCGCTTGATGTAAATCAAGGACTTTTACATGACCGATGCCCCTTTCCGCCCGTTTGAGTCGAATTTGGATGAGGCGCGCGCCCTTGATTTGCTGCGCAAGGCCACCCACGGCGCCGATGACGGCGAGCTTTTTTTAGAACGAAAGCGCTCTGAAGCAATCGTTTTGGATGATGGCCGCGTCAAAACCGCAAGCTATGACGCCTCCGAGGGATTCGGCCTGCGCGCCGTGCGCGGCGAGGTGGCAGGCTATGCCCATTCCACCGAAATTTCTGAAAATGCCTTGAAACGCGCGCTGGATACCACCCGTTTGGCCGTGGGCGCAGGTGGCGGCACGTTGGCCGATGCCCCCAAAGGCACCAACCAAAAGCTCTATACCGATGCCGACCCGATGGCAGACGCCACATTTGCCGGCAAAATCGACCTGCTGCGCGAAATTGATGCCTACACCCGCGCGCTAGACCCGCGCATCGTACAGGTCAGCGCCACCATCGCCGCAGGTCTGCAAGAGGTGGAAATCTTACGCCCCGAAGGTCTGCGCCTGTCTGATATCCGCCCCATGGCGCGGCTGAACATATCCGTGATTATCGAACACAAAGGGCGGCGCGAACAAGGCGGCATGGGCGGCGGTGGCCGCTACGGCCTTGCCCGCCTGATGGAGCCTGCCCATTGGCAAGCCCTTGCCCGCGAGGCGTTGCGCATCGCCCTTGTTAACCTTGACGCCGTCCCTGCCCCCGCAGGCGTGATGGACGTGGTCCTTGGCGCAGGCTGGCCGGGCATCTTGCTGCACGAAGCCATCGGTCACGGTCTGGAAGGCGACTTTAACCGCAAGAAAACCAGCGCTTTTGCAGGGCTGATGGGCCAACAAATCGCCGCCAAAGGTGTGACCGTTCTGGATGATGGCACCATGCC
>CBDTUV010000077.1:0-10406 GCA_965363575.1 uncultured Pseudorhodobacter sp.
TGTTGGATGACGCGGCCTTGACCGCGCTGCACGCTGCTGCCCCTTTGGTGTCGGGCGAGGCGCTGATTTCCGAAGGTCTGGGGTTTTCGGTTGATTTGCAAGCGGGCCGCGATGATCTGGTCGGGTTTCGCGCCAAACCGCATACCGGCGTGATTGATCTGGACCGCATCGGCCATTACCCCGCACATGAGTTTTGGGAGGATGTGCGCAGCCGTGAGGGTCGCATTATCCTTGATCCGGGCGCATTTTACATTTTGGTCAGCCGTGAGGCGGTGACAATACCGCCCGATTATGCCGCCGAAATGGCACCCTATCTGGCGATGGTGGGCGAATTTCGAGTGCATTATGCAGGGTTCTTTGACCCCGGATTTGGCTGGGCAGAGGCAGGCGGTGCCGGGTCGCGCGGTGTGCTGGAGGTGCGCTGCCACGAAGCGCCGTTTGTGTTGGAACATGGACAGGTCGTAGGGCGTTTGGTGTATGAACGTATGGCCGCACGCCCCGAGGCACTGTACGGCACCGGGATTGCGTCAAATTATCAGGGCCAAGGGCTGAAACTGTCCAAGCATTTCAAGATGCCGGCTTAGCGCCCCAAGCGGCGGGTCAGTTTAGCCGCATCGCGGGCGCGTTTTGCGGTGGCTTGGCTGGCGGCCGTTTGATCGGGACCAGTGCTGTTCTTGGCTTTGGAAAACTGGCTTAGGCCTTTGTTTATCCCGGTGTTTACCAGGCGGCGGATCACCTGATTGATGATCATGTTGATGATGCGGTCCATGGTCTAATCCTCAAAAAGTTCGCTTTGCCCTTCTGGGCTTTCGTCATCGTCATCTTGCGCGGGGCTTGTGACAAAACTAGGGCGATTGTCCAACAAGCCTGCGGCACGAAGCTCTTTTAGCCCCGGCAGATCGCGCGCTGATTCAAGGCCGAAATGATCAAGGAAGGTTTCGGTCACCACAAAGGTAACAGGCCTGCCGGGGGTCATGCGGCGGCGACCAAAGCGGATCCATTCCAATTCGATCAGCTGGTCCACGGTGCCGCGTGATACGGCAACGCCACGAATTTCTTCAATCTCGGCGCGGGTGACGGGTTGGTGATAGGCGACGATGGCAAGGGTTTCCACGGCGGCGCGAGACAGTTTGCGTGCCTCGACGGATTCCTTGTGCATCAGGTGACCAAGGTCGGGGGCGGTGCGGAATGCATAGGCATCGCCAACCTTGACCAAATGAACGCCGCGACCGTCATAGCGTTTGCGCAAGGTCACCAACGCTTCGGCGGCGTCACAGCCATGCGGCAGGCGGGCGGTAAGTTCCGCCAAGGTAACAGGTTCGGCGCTGGCGAACAAAACCGCTTCGATCATGCGTTCCTGTTCGGCTTGTGGCGGGGCGGCAAACAAGCTGTTGGTATCGGTTCTTGGGCCGGCTGTTTTTTGGTCGGTCACGGGCGGCCCCCTTCGCGTTTGCGGACTTGGATCGGGGCAAAGGTTTCGCCTTGCCGAACCTCTAGCTGGCCCGCCTTGGCCAGTTCCAGAATGGCGGCAAAATGGGCAGCGGTGGCCGAGCGGCGGCGCTGTGGGTTGGTTTCCCAGCCCGCAGGCAACCAACTGGTCAGGTCGGTCCATTGCCCTGCATAGCCGAGCAGGCCGCGCAGACGCTCCAGCGCCTCTTCCATGGTGAATACGTTGT
Source organism: uncultured Pseudorhodobacter sp. (assembly GCA_965363575.1). Classification (GTDB taxonomy): domain Bacteria; phylum Pseudomonadota; class Alphaproteobacteria; order Rhodobacterales; family Rhodobacteraceae; genus Pseudorhodobacter. The sequence continues at coordinate 1,677 of CBDTUV010000077.1, forward strand.
TGCGGTCCATGACAAAGGGGCGAAAATCATCGCGGGTGCGGATGCGGGCATAGGCTTGCATCAGGTCCATCAAGGTGGCGGAATAGCTGATCTTTTTGCGGCGCGTCACATCCTCGGGCAGACCGCGTTTGAAAAAGTCACGGCCCATTTGGTCGCGCGCCATAAGCTGCGCTGCCGCCTCTCGCATGGCTTGCAGGCGTTCAAGTTGATAGGCGAGATGGGCGGCAAGATCTTCGGCGCTGGGGCCATCCTCGGTTGGGTCAGGGGGCAGCAAAAGGCGCGATTTGAGATAGGCGAGCCATGCGGCCATGACCAGATAATCTGCTGCAAGTTCAATCCGCAAGGCACTGGCTTTATTGACAAATATCAAATATTGTTCAGCCAGTTGCAGGACCGATATTTTGCGCAAATCCACCTTTTGAGTGCGGCTAAGGGTCAGCAGCAAATCCAGCGGGCCTTCAAAGCCGTCAACATCGACAATCAGCGCCTCGGCGGCAAGCCGGTCGGCGATGCTGTCAGTGGTTTGACCTTCTGCCCAATCGTCTGCCATTGCCCTACCCGTCCATCAGGCCCGAAAGGTCGGACCGAAGGGCAGCAATGTCAACCGTTTCTGGTGTGATGCGCTGTGCAAGGGCTGCATTGGCGCGCGCTGTGGCGGCATCTGTCATCTGGCCTGCACCCGCGACCACGGCAGCCATTTCCTCGGGCTTGCCGTTGCAATGAAGGGCGATATCGACGCCGGCCGCGATGGTGCCGGCGGCGCGGGTGTCAAAGCCCCCTGTCAGCGCGTTCATCGACAAATCGTCCGAGATCAGAAGGCCATTGAACCCGATATCATTGCGTATGACCTGCACCATTTTGGGCGAGGTGGTCGCAGGGTGGTCTGGGTCAATCGCGGAATAGATGATGTGGGCGGTCATCGCCATGGGCAGGTCATTCAAGGCTTTGAACGGGGCGAAATCATGGGTGTTCAGGTCGGACAGCGTGGCGGTGACCTTTGGCAAGTCTTGGTGGCTGTCTTGGGTGGCGCGGCCGTGGCCGGGCATGTGTTTGACCACGGGCAGAACGCCGCCTGCCAGATGGCCGTTGGCAGCCGCGCGTCCAAGCTGTGCGACGATCGCGGGATCATGCGAAAAGCAGCGGTTGCGCAAGAATGGGTGGGTTAAGGCCGAGGCGACATCAAGGCAAGGGGCGCAATTTGCATCAATGCCCACGCCGCGCAATTCGGCAGCAATAATGCGGTAGCGCAGTTCCATCGCACGGCAAGCGGCGTGCAACCCCTGCCCCGGATCGGCCAGTTCGGTTGCGATTTGCACCATATCCAAGGGCGGCAACCATTCCGCCCAATGAGGCGCGCGCAGGCGTTGCACCCGCCCGCCCTCTTGGTCCACAAAGATCGGAGCATCGCGGCCTACGCAGGCGCGCAGATCGGATGTGAGGGCGCGCAATTGGGCCGGATCTTGCACATTGCGGGCAAAGAGGATGAAACCCCAAGGGTTGGCGTCGCGAAAAAACGCAGCCTCAGCCGCCGACAGGGTTGGCCCAAGGCAGCCAAGAATGGTGGCGCCCGCGCCGTTTGAGGTCATCGCACGGCCACAGGGATGCAGGCGGCGCGTTCTGCCACAAGGGCCGAGCAGAAGCGACGCGAATCCGCCTCATCCGCAAAACCCATCGCGCGGAGGCGATAGAAGGTGCGGCCACCGCTTTGTGCGGCTTGAACAATGCGGGTTTTGTCGGTCAGCAGGTCCGCGAATTTGCCGGACAGGCGCGCCCATTCACCGCGTGCAATGTCTTCGCTGTCAAAGGCACCAAGCTGAACCAAGCGGGTGCCAGAGGCGAGGTTTTCGCCAGTGATTTCTTGGGTTTCGGCGGGCGTTTCGACTGCGGCTGCTGCCATCGTGACCCGACCTTCGGGCCGTGGGCGCGGGCGTGGCGATTGGGCCAAAGCCCCTTTGGGCAGCACAAAGACCGGCTGCGGATTTGTGTTGAGCGTTATGTCAAGCTCACCCGACAGTGGCACGGCCCCTTGGCTAAGTTTTTCGACGAGTGCTGAAATATCGGTGTTTGCGTCAAGGCTGACAGTTTGCAGCGGGTTGGAGCCGTCTTCGTCATCCTGAGGGACTGCTGCAATGACAAGGCCGGGTTGCGTCGCCGCGCGCGACGATACCGGGGCCACCATTGCAATAGTCGTTCCGGTCAAGTCATTGGCATCTAGGCCAATGGGTGCCGGTGCCAAAACCAGTTGATCGGCGGGCGCCGAAACCCCACCTTCGGCTGCGATGGTATTGACCGACAGGCCTTGATGGTCAGCAATTGTGCCGCCGGGATCCTCGGGTGCCATGCGCATTGGACCTTCTAGGGCTTGGACAACCGGGATGCCGGTCATGTCGCGCACTGCGAGCGTATAGCCCCAGTACCCCATGCCCAGCACCAAAGCGACCGAGGTCGCAGCGCCTGCCATCGCCACAAAACGACTGGCCTGGGCCGCCGGAGTGCTGTGCCCAGAAAGGTTGCCGCGCGTGCGCGAACGCTCATCGAAACGATCGAAGTCGAAATCTGTCATGCTCTTGCCTCACTGCGTGGGCAGTTGCCCGGCCACGCTGTCTTGCCTGTTTACACGCCAGTGGGGCACCTTAAGTCAGCGCATTTCCTCAACCGGCGTAACACCCAAGATAGCAAGACCTGCAGAAATCACAACGCCCGTCGACCGTGCGAGTGCGATTTTTACTTGCGTTGTTGCAGGATCGTCCTGAATGAAGCGCAAATCCGGCTCATCCTTGGCTTTGTTCCACAATCCGTGCAGGTCTGCGGCAAGTTCATAGAGGTAAAAGGCGACGCGGTGAGGTTCATTGCCGCGGGCGGCGATTTCAACAAGGCGGGGCCATTCGGCAATTTTTTTCGCCAAATTGATCTCGGCCGGGTTGTTCAGCCGGGTCAGGTCGGCGGCAGCGAGGCTTGCATCATCGATGGCAACCCCAGCCTCAACCGCTTTGCGCATGACCGAGTTGATCCGCGCATTGGCGTATTGGACGTAGAACACCGGGTTGTCTTTGGACTGTTCCAAGACTTTGGCAAAATCAAAATCCAAGGGCGCGTCGTTTTTGCGGGTCAGCATGACAAAGCGGGTGACATCGGCACCGACCTGTTCGACCACATCGCGCAGGGTAACAAAGGTCCCTGCCCGTTTGGACATTTTGAACGGCTCGCCACCTTTCCACAGCTTGACCAGTTGGATCAGCTTGATATCCAGCGATACGCGACCACCGGACAGCGCCGACACAGCCGCCTTCATCCGTTTGACATAGCCGCCATGATCGGCGCCGAAAATATCAATCAGCTGGTCAAAGCCGCGCTGCACCTTGTTGTAGTGATAGGCGATATCTGGGGCAAAATAGGTCCATGAACCATCCGATTTCATCACCGGGCGGTCCACGTCATCGCCGTGCGCGGTGCTGCGGAACAAGGTTTGTTCGCGGGCTTCCCAATCGTCGGGCAGTTTGCCTTTGGGCGGTTCTAACGTACCTTCATAGATCAGGCCCATATCGCGCAGGGTGTTGATCGCGGCCTCAATCTGGCCCGTGCCATAAAGCGCCTTTTCAGACGAATAGACATCCATTTGCACATTGAGGGCGGCCAGATCGCCGCGAATTTCGGCCATCATCATATCGGAGGCAAAGTCGCGCACATCGGCAAGCCAAACCTCTTCGGGCTGGTCCAGCAAGGTGTCGCCCCATTTGGCCTTCATCGCCTCACCCACCGGGATCAGGTAATCGCCGGGATACAGGCCTTCGCGGATTTCAGGCGCTAGGCCAAAGGTTTCGCGGTAACGCTCATAAGCTGATCGCGCGAGCACATCGACCTGCGCGCCGCCATCGTTGATGTAATATTCGCGGGTCACGTCATAGCCTGCAAAGGCCAAAAGCCGCGCTAAAGCATCGCCGAACACCGCGCCGCGCACATGGCCCACATGCATGGGGCCTGTGGGGTTGGCAGACACAAATTCGACATTGACCTTGATGCCTGCGCCGATCGTACCGCGCCCGCAATCTGCACCGTCGGTCAGGGTTGAGGCCAGCAACCCGGCCCAGATGGTTGGCACCAAAGACAGGTTTAAGAACCCCGGACCGGCCACGGATACGTTTGCGATCCGGGGATCAGCGGTCAGTCGGGCGACGAGCAAATCCGCGATGGCGCGAGGCTGCATGCCGGCCGGTTTGGCCAGCACCATTGCGGCATTGGTGGCCATGTCACCATGGCTTGGATCGCGCGGCGGTTCGACCGCGACGGCGGCCAGTTCCAGACCGCTGGGCAGATCGCCCGCAAGCATCATTGCATCAATCTCGGCCAAGACCAGCGCGCGAATATCTGAAAAAAGGTTCATCGGTTTACGTCCTTTGGATCAGGACGGGGATGCCAGAGCCTGCGCGCATGGTCAATGCCCCGCTGCACGACCAATGGTGCAACGGGGCAATTGTGGCGATATTTTGCGGGGTGGCCGGGTTTTAGTCTTTTGTATTGCGCCAATCTTGCAAGGCTGGGTTCGGCTCGGCCGCCAAGGCCACTTCGGACGGCGGGGATGCAGTTATCGGGCCGCCGCGGCGTACATAGAACGCTTCGCGTGCGCCAAAGTAAAAGCCCACCACCGCACCCAAGAGCCACCACAAAGGGTCAGGCACAAGGTTCAGGCCCACCATGCGTTTGCCAAAGTTTTCAGGGTCTACCATGGCATAGATGAACAGTCCCAGCGTGCCAAAGGCCAGCATCGGGCGCGGCAGGCGGTTCAGCCCGTTCACCATCCGGTCAAACCAGCCAAGGCCGGGGTCGGTATATTCCGCACCCAATTGGCGCAGCGCGGCCATCTGCGCCTCGGCCGAAAGTTCCATTTGGCGGGTGGCGGATGGGGTAAAAACCTCGGCCATACCCTTGGCTGCAGTGCCAAGGGCTGTGACCGCATTGGCACCGCCCAGCATGTTTGAAATCACGCCCATGCGGCCACCCGCTTGGCATGGTCTGCGGCGGAAAGGTGGTATTTGGGCGACATGAAGTCCTCGGCCCGTGTGATCCAGCCACCCTTGCCCCCATTGCGGCGGCGGGCATATTTGCGGCTGGCGGGGCGCGCATCGGCGATGCGGTAGTAATAATTGCGCCGTGCAATGGCATAGGCATCGGCCAAAAATCCGGGTGCCGCCTCAAACGCGCGCTGTGCAGCGGTGATGGTTTGCGGGCCGATTGCGCCATCGGGGATACAAGGAAACCCCATATCCGTCAGCAAACGCTGCAATATTTTGACCGCGTTGTTGCCTGCATTGACCATCATGTCAAAGACCGAAGACTGAAGTACGGCGGGCAGTTGGACAATGCCGGGGCGCGTAAAGTAATGCTCGACGTAAATTTCCACCGCTTGCTCTCGCGTCAGGGCGGCGACATCGGCCTTATTGACCACCGCATCGCCGTTCAGGTCGATGCCAAGACGCTGCATGGTGTGAATGGTGACGCCAAAATTGGTCGCCCCACCCGGATCATCGGGATCATCGACAAAGCCACCCTCGCGCCCGACGATTTCGCGCGCAATGTCCTGTACTGATTGCATATCTGGCCTCCAATACCGGGGATTTGCCCCCGGCTTGGTGCCTAGACTGGTCTAATTTTGCTTAAGTTTGCGCAAATCAACCGTTCGGCGCGACATACATGCCCTGATCTTTCAGCGCCTCGATCACTTCTTTTGGCATATAGCTTTCGTCATGCTTGGCCAAAATTTCATTAGCCACGAATACGCCGTCCACCAGTTTGCCTGTGCCGATCATGCCTTGGTTTTCGCCAAAAAGATCGGGCAAAATGCCGGTAAAGGCGACGGGGATAGAGGCGGCGCCGTCGGTCACGCTAAAGGTTATCGTTTCACCCTGCCCGCGCACGATCGACCCTTCCTCAACCAAACCACCAAGGCGAAAGGTTTCAGACGCCAGCGGCGGGTCTGACATCACTTGTGCAGGGGCACGGAAAAAGTTGATGCCGTCGCGCATGGCATAGCCGATCAAACCGGTCGAGAGGGCAAGCGCGACAAATGCCAATAGGATAACTTGGATCCGGCGCTTTTTCTTTAGGCTTTTCATGGGTACTCCGCTTGGCTTTGTCGTCTGGGCGCATGTTAACAGGTTTTTTGCGCAAGGGGCATGGGGCGTTTGGTAGCAGATCGCAGGTTTAGGCGGCTTCAAACGCGATGTGACGGCGCAAAAACTGGGTGGCTTTGCTGCTGACGCGCTTGGGGTCGCCTGTGGTCATGAATTTGGAAACGGTCCCTGCCCCCTTCATTTCTGGGCGGCGGTCAAGGTAATCGGCAAGGGCTCCGGCAACCAGATTGGGTTGCGAATAGACCTTTACGTCTGGCCCCAGCACTTCGGCAAAGACATGTTCGACCAAGGGATAATGCGTGCAGCCCAAAACGGCGGCCTGCGGGTTTGGCATGCGGCGCAGCAACGCCTCAACATGGCTGCGCACAAGGGCGTCGGCCAAAATCTCATCACCTTGTTCCAGCGCATCGACGACACCGCCGCAAGGTTGCGCCTCTACATCCACGCCAATCGCACGGTAGGCCAATTCACGCTGAAACGCGCGGCTGGCCACGGTGGCGGGGGTGGCAAACAAGGCGACATGTTTCACATCCACCTCACGCGGGGGGGAGTTGTCGCCCCATTGGCGTTCGGTCACCGCCTCAATCATCGGCACAAACACGCCCAAGACGCGCTTGTTTTCGGGCAACCACGTTTCCTGCATGCGTTTCAGGGCGGCGGCCGAAGCGGTGTTGCAGGCCAAAATCACCAAATCGCAGCCTTCAGCCCAAAGGCGTTCGGTGGCGGCACAGGTTAGATCATAGATATCCTCAGCCGTGCGGGTGCCGTAGGGGGCGTTAGCGTTGTCGCCCAGATAGATAAAGGCCTGGTCTGGCAAGCGTTTCACCAGTGCATCCAGCACTGTTAGCCCGCCAAGCCCGCTGTCAAAAACCCCAACTGCCATGTCGCCGCCCCTTTTGCGTTCAAGGCTTGTCATCTGCCCCGATTATGTGCCGAGTATAGCCGCAGTTGGGACGCGGTAAAAGACCTGCCGTTCAAGGGTTATTCTGCCGCCATCGCCGTCCCACCATCGCCGCGCCATTGGGATAAAAGGGTATCGCGTTTGACCGCGGCCTTTTCGGCATTGGCGTGTTTTATCGGGCCAAAACCACGAATGGTCAGTGGCAGTTCTGCAATCTCTTGCGCCAGCGAGTGCTTGGCGGGGGTGTAGCTGGCGATGACTTCGGCAATGTCGCGCTCATATTCAGCAATCAACGCGCGTTCCATGCGGCGTTCGGCGCTGCGGCCAAAGGGGTCAACGGCCGTGCCGCGCAAAGGCTTCATTTTCGCCAGCAGTTTGAACACCGGGATGATCCACGGCCCAAAGGAGCGCTTTTTGGGGCGGCCTTGTGCATCTGTGCCGGGCAAAAACGGCGGGGCAAGGTGGAAGGTTGGGCGCAAGGTGCCGTCAAATTCGGCCTGTGCCTTTGCCATGCTGTCCAGATGCAGGCGCGCAACCTCGTATTCATCCTTTGTCGCCAACAGCTTATGGTACCCTTTGGCCACGCTGGCGCGCAGAGGTTCGGGGGCGGCATCGACCAGTTTAAGGAAACGCTGGACCAGTTTTGCATCGCCATAGTCACGCAGATGGGCCACACGGTAGGCGATGGGATCGATGGTTTCGGTTGGTTTTGGTGCCAATGCCGCTTGTGCTTCGACCGGGTAAAGCATGGCCCAGCGACCAAGGTTGAAGGCGCGCAGGTTCCGTTCAGGGCCTGCACCATTCAGGGTGATCGCTTTGGAAATGGCCTCGAGTGACAGCGGGATCAGCCCTTGCTGCCACGCCGCGCCAAAGACCAGCATGTTGGAATAAATGCTGTCGCCAAGGGCTGCGCGCGCGAGGTCTGTCGCATCAAAAAAGCTGACCTTGTCTTTCAGCCGTGCCTCAAGGGACAGCTGTAACCTATCGGAAGGAATACGGAATTCGGTATTGCGGGTAAAATCACCGGTGATGATTTCATGAGAGTTGACCACAGCGCCGGTGCGGCCCGTAGTCATCAACCCAAGCGTTTTACCGCCTGCAGTCACCACAAGATCACCGCCAATCACGGCATCCGCCTCGCCCACCGCAACCCGGATCGCCGAGATATCGGCAGGGCTGTTGGCAAGGCGGCAATGGATGTGAACAGCACCGCCCTTTTGCGCAAGACCCGCCATTTCCATCATGCCAGCCCCTTTGCCGTCAATATGGGCCGCCATTGCCAGAATAGCGCCCACGGTCACCACGCCTGTCCCACCAACGCCAGTGATCACCACATTATGCGTGCCGTTGATTGTAGGCAGCTTTGGGTCGGGCATGTTGGGCAGCACAATATCAGCGGTTGCTGTTTTTTTGACCTTGGCCCCCTCTAGCGTTAGGAACGACGGGCAAAACCCTGAAACGCATGAATAATCCTTATTGCACGATGATTGATCGATCGCGCGTTTGCGGCCCAATTCGGTTTCGACCGGAACGATAGACACACAGTTAGATTGAACCCCGCAATCACCGCAGCCTTCACAAACATCGGTGTTGATGAACACGCGCTTATCCGGATCGGGAAATTCGCCACGTTTGCGGCGGCGGCGTTTTTCGGCGGCACAGGTCTGGACATAAACAATTACTGACACACCTTTGAGTTTG
>CBDTUV010000078.1:0-10384 GCA_965363575.1 uncultured Pseudorhodobacter sp.
ATCAAACTGCTCAGCCGCCGGTCTTGGGCCTATTGCACAGGCATCGGGTTGATCAGCCTACTTGGCATCTATCTGATTTTCCGCATTGTGTTCACGGTCCTTATGCCAACCGGCATTGTCCCTGAAGGGCAGATATTGGCCTTTCTGCGCGCACTGATTGGCGGGGGCCAGTAGAAATGGATGCGCTTGCCGCCTTTTTTACCGTTTGGACCGACCCACAACTGATCTTGTTGGTCGGCCTTGGCACCTTTGCAGGCATCTATGTGGGTGCGATCCCCGGCCTGTCGGTTACAATGGCGGTGTCGATCCTGATCTCTTTCACGTTTTCTTGGGATGTGATGCCGGCCATCGCTTTGATGATTGGCATCTATATGGGTGGCGTTTACGGCGGGTCGCGCACTGCGATTTTGCTGAATATCCCCGGCGCACCGTCAGCTATTGCCACCGCGATGGATGGCTATCCAATGGCCCAAAAAGGCGAGGCAGGGGTTGCGATTGGTGTGACTACGGTCATGTCCTTCATTGGCGGGTTGATCGGCATTATCGTTTTGGCCGCGGCCGCCCCGTTCGTATCGGCCTTTGCCCTGTCGTTCCAACCGCGCGACTATATGATGCTGGCCTTACTGGGCATTTTGCTGGTCGGGTCCCTCTCTGGTGACAGTTTGGTCAAGGGTATTTTTGCGGGCGCTTTTGGCATTGGCCTTGGGGCTGTTGGCATGGACCCGTTGACCTTTACCGAAAGGTTTACCTTTGACATGCCAGTCATGCGCGGCGGTATTTCCTTTGTCGCAGTGATGATTGGGATGTTCGGCGTGTCGGAGGCGCTGCACCAATTGCATCACGTAAACACCCTTGCCGTGAAACAGCGTGTGGGGCGAATTGTCCCGTCGTGGCGCGCAGTCCGCAAACATTTGCCACTGTCGCTGCAAACCTCGACCATCGGTGTGGTTATTGGCGCACTACCGGGAACAGGTGGCGATATTGCGGCGCTTTTGGCCTATGACCATGCCAAGCGGGTGACCAAAAACCCTGAAGTACCCTTTGGTGAGGGTGCAATGGAAGGGTTGGTTGCCCCCGAAACCGCGAATAATGCAGCCGTAGGGGGCGCGTTTATCCCGATGATGACCCTTGGAATTCCGGGTGATGCGGTGACGGCCATTATGATTGGCGCACTTTATATTCATGGCTTGAACCCCGGCCCGATGCTGATGATCGACAAGCCGGATATGTTTTGGTTCATCGTCGGCGCGCTGACCCTTGCCAATATTTTTATGCTGATTTTTGGCCTGACGGGCATCCGAGTTTTCACCAAAGTCGTAGCGATGCCGCGGTCGGTTCTGATCCCGTTGATCTTGCTTTTGTCGATTGTGGGCGCCTTTGCGGTGAACAATTCCATCACGGATATCTATTGGATGCTGGGCTTTGGCATCTTGGGCTATTTCTTCAAATACTATGGCTATCCGCTTGGTCCGGTGATCCTTGGGGTTATCCTGTCGCGGCTTTTGGATGACAATTGGCGGCGTGCGATCATATCAGTCCGTGAAAGCCTGCCCAGTCTCTTTGATGGCATTTTCAGCAGCCTATTGTCATTGGTTCTGTTTGTCTCTGTGGTCTTGATTTTTGTCAGCCAAACCCCAATTTGGCGGATCGCAAAGGCGCGAATTTCGGGCCGATCCAGCGGCAAAGGTGCGCAAAAATGACTGCGCCGGATCTGCAGCTTGGTTTGATCGGCGACAACATTGCCAATTCCCAAGCGCCGCATCTGCACCGGTTGGCCGGGTGGTTGTGCGGACTGTCGGTGGTTTATGACAGGCTGGTTCCCCCAGACCTTGGCCAGACCTTTGATCAGGTTTTTGACACGGCGCAGAGTACCGGCTTTCGCGGCCTAAACATTACCTATCCCTACAAAGAACAGGTCACCCGGCGGGTGCATATTCCCGACCCGTTGGTCCAAGCGATTGGCGCGGTCAACACCGTGATTTTTGAACCGGGTGGCCCGGTAGGGTTTAACACCGACCACACGGGGTTCATCGCCGCGTATAAAGGGGCGATGAGGGGCGTCACACCCGGCACGGTCTGTCTGATTGGCACGGGCGGGGCTGGCAAGGCGGTGGCATTTGGCCTGATCGCTTTGGGCGCAGATGCCATCCGCTGCGTTGATTTGGATTTAGGCAAGGCCCGCGCGCTTGCCGATGCGTTGCGGCCCACAACCAGTACTACACGGATTGACGTTTATACTGACCCTGTTGAGGCGGCTAAGGGCGCAGATGGGCTCATAAACTGCACGCCGGTTGGCATGGTTGGCTATAGTGGAACGCCCTTGCCTGCGACCGCGATGGTGGGTGTGACTTGGGCCTTTGACGCGGTCTATACCCCGATTGAGACCCAATTTTTACAAGATGCGGCAGCGCATGGCCTGACCATTGTTTCAGGGTACGAGCTGTTCTTTGGCCAAGGCATCGATGCTTGGACCCTCTTTAGTGGCCGCCCGGTAGACGCGACAGCCTTGCGCCGCGCCCTACAAGACGATGCAAGCCCAACGGTACGCAATCAACCCCGGTAAATTCAGCGGCGCAGTTTCTTCAAGATCAGATCCGCCAACCCATCAATCGCCGTACCCGTGGCCTTGGCCACCGCCGCAGGCTCGGTTCCCGACATTGGTGCTGTCACGGCAAACCGCTCAACCGACTCGCGTACGGCCCCATCTGGGGCGGCAATTGCAAATTGGCCGCTCAGCTCAAACTGCCCATCGGTTTTGGCAATCATCCGGTCAATCCGAACTTCAACCCGCACATCGGCAGGCTCGGCCAATGGCCAGGGTTCAGACGCCACAGACGCCGTAGACCGTTCATCCAGACTGCGCGATAAGGCGCCTGTGACACCGCGCACCGGGTCGTCGGCCCAGATCGACTTTGGCACGACAAACAAAGCGCCGCCATCTTGTTCCACCACGATTTCAGAGGCGGCCGCGTAGGCAGGCAACGACACGTCGCGCACTTCGATAGTGCGCACCGCGACACGTGTCTTGGATACCGCAATGGCATCGGATGAGATGGGAAAACGCGCATTCGTGTCGCCACAAGACATCAGTGGCAATGCAGCGGCGAAGGCGAGGGCAAGGATACGTAGGGTCACATCAGCGTCCTAAGATTAGGGAATTGGGGTTACGCTCAATCGTGCGAGCCAGCTTTGAGACGGATTGTGCCGCCGTCTTCAACTCTCGCAACAGATCAAGCGTTTCGGAATTAAAGGTTGATTTCGAACCATAGGACGCGATCAAAGCATCGGCCTTTGAGATGACGGAGTCCAGTTGCGATGTCACGCCCGGAAAGGATTTCGCCGCTTGCGCCACGGCATCTGCCGCATCGCGCGCCGAGGCAAGGGCCGCATTGGTATTCTCAATCGCGCCACCGTCACGCAAATCTCGCAGTGCAGCCTGCACTTCGGTCAAAGCCGAAGCAAGGGCTGGCGGAATGCTTTTGACGCCGTCTGTGGTAATCAAAGCATCGGCGCTGTCCATCACGCGCGTTACGGAGGCAACCAACTCCTCAGCCTTCAGATCATTTACTTTGGTCGCAATCGCGCGCAAATCCTCTACCAGTTTTGGCAACTCACCCGAAGCACTTGCAACATCCCCGGCGGCCTTGTCCAAACTGGTCAAGGCGCTGGACAATTGATCCACCAAACCACGGTCTTTCAGCTCGGCCACAATGCTGCGCAGGTCGGCAATCACCCCCAGCAATTCTCCGGGCAGCGCTTGGGTGTCTTCTTTGCCAATCAAACCACGTGCGTCCTCAATTAGCCCCAAAATCGCGGCAGGGGCTTGTTGCGTACCCTTTGATGAAGCGATGGTTTCAATTGAGGCCATCAGCGAAATCGCCTGAGTCATCACGTCTTCGATCGGCAGTTTGTTCACACGTTCCAGCACCCCTTGGGCTGTGGCGGTAAAGTCGGGCAATTCGGACACAACGCTTGGAATAACCGGCGTTCCATCCGCGTCATCTTCAATCCGCGCGGTTGCCGGATTGGGCACATCGGCCAATTCAATCTTCAATGCCGCACTGAAAATACTGGTGGTTGACAGACGCGCCCGCACCCCATCCGCAATCAGGTTATCAAGAAACGCCCGCGTAGCCTCGGCTGTGGCGTCGGCATCCAGACCTAGCGTTTGCGGATCAATCGAAATGACCGCCCGCATGTTCACGGTGCTGCCCGATGGGGTTTTCACCACAAACGCACCAATCGCGCTGACTTGGCCAATTCGCAGCCCGCGAAACTCAACCGGCGCGCCGGCAGCCAAACCGCTGATCGATTCCTTGAAAACAACCGACATCGTTACCGCATTCGCGCTTAGCTGCGTAAAGATACTGTCGCGTGCAGCGCCTTCGTCGACGAACAGGCGATAAAGTGTGTTGTCGGTCACAGGCCCACCGCCCGAGATGATGTTCTCAAACGCAACCCCGCCGGTCAATAACGCCCCGAGGCTGGCTACATTCAGGTTCAACCCCGCCGCCCCCAAAGTGACCGAGAACCCCGAAACGTTCCAAAACCGCGTGTCTGTGGTCAAAAACTTGTCGTAGGGCGCGTTGATAAATGCCTCAACATCAGTGCTATCTGCCGTCTCGGACAGCTTGGGCGTGTCAAGGCGACCCACCTCCATCCCACGGAAAAACACAGGCGCGCCGGGGGTCAGGCTAGACCCATTCTTGGACCGGATCTTAATCCGCGTGCCCTCATGGCCGGGCCGGATAAGCGGAGTTTCGGACAAGCCTTTGAAGTCACGCGATGTAGACCCTTCGATCGGGGTCCAAGCCGCATCAATATAGACCCCTGACAAAACCGTCGAAAGCCCACTGATGCCCCGTGCGCTCACCTCGGGCCGAACCACCCAAAACAGCGTTTCGGGGCTAAGCGTGGCCGCCACATCCTTGTTGATTCGTGCCGAAACCACGACATTCGACATGTCCTTGGAAAAAATCACATCTTCAACCGACCCGATAATAACATCGCGAAATCGGATGGTTGTATCCTTGGGAGTGATCCCAGCCGCATCTTTGAACACAACTGTGATCAACGTGCCCTTATTATTATAGCTTTGCCATGCGACACCCATCGACACGATCAACGCCAAAATAGGCACCAGCCACACCAACGACAGGTTGCGCCAAGGCGAACGCTTTGCCGAAACCACATCCATCTCGGGAACGTCGGGAAGTGTCATGTACGGTGATCCTTGTCAGCGTCCCAGATCAGCCTTGCGTCAAAGCTTTGTGCCGAGAGCATTGTGAAAGCAACGGAAAGGGCGAAGCTTACAGCCGCAATTCCAGGGTGGATGCTGGCCGCCGAGCCTAGCTGAACCAATGCGGTCAAAATTGCAACGACAAACACGTCGATCATTGACCAGCGCCCCACAAATTCAACCACTTCATAGATTTGGTGGCGGCGATGGGTGGTGACCCGGCTTGGTTTGCCAATGCTCAGGGCCAGATAGGCGACCGCCAGAAACTTGCTCGCCGGGATGACTATGCTGGCAAAGAAAACAATAGCGGCAATCCCTAGCGATCCGTGATGCACCAATTCCAAAATTCCGCCCAAAAGCGTGCTTTCCGATTCCGTGCCCAAGGTTGCGGTTTTCAGCATCGGGTACAGATTAGCCGGCACAAAGGCGATAATCCCCGCAACCCACCATGCCCAAACCTTTTGCAGACTTTGGGTATCGCGGCTGGCAAGCACAGCGCCACAACGCGCGCATGCGGTTTCGCGGCCGGGGTTAACCCTGCCGCATGTCGTGCAATTGACCAAACCCGCCTCGCGGGCGGTCAGGTACGCCCGCGCGCTTCCAGCGTTTTCCATATGATCAAACTGCTCATAAAATTGTCATTCATGACGGTCACAAGGACCAAGGCGGCAAAGGCCCAAAAGGCAGGCCCAATTGTCAGGGTGGCCAGCCCCCCAACCTTGACCAAGGCCACGGCCACACCCACGATAAACACCTCGGCCATCGCCCACGGCTTCAGCGTTTCTGCCAAACGAAACGCCTGCGCCGCGCCACGCGCTGGGTGATGCCCAAGCGCCATCGGGGCCACAGTGTATAAAATGGCCCCCAAACGCATCAGCGGCAGCACCACGATCAAGGCGGCCATCGCCAGCGAAAGTGGCACCATCAGCCCATCTGAATAGGCCAAAATCGTATCCAAAACAGAGGCTTGCTGCCGTAGCCCATGCGTCTCAATAGTCAGAAACGGAAAGCTGATCGCACTGACCATCAAAATAGCCCCGGTGACCGCCAGCATCACTATCCTTGTCATCGCATTGTCGCGCGGCATGATCAAAACATGGTGGCAGCGCGCACAGCGGCCCTGCCCGCCTTGCGGAACGGACGAAAAGCGCGCCAGCGTGTCGCACACAGGGCATGCGACCAGATCCCGAAGATCGGTTTTGTCCTGCGCAGCCTGTGCAACATCTTGGTTTTCCATCGACGTGGTCTACCGCACCTGCTTTACTTTTAACAGGTGCAAATAGTAACGGAACATTACGAACGTGTCATACCTATCAGCGCTTTGAATGGGTTAGGTCAGACGCCAGATTAGAAGCATTTGGCATCGTGGTTCTAGGCGAGCATTCAGGCATAATCGAATCTCAGGTGTCTCTGCGAGACGATAATCTTTTGGCCAATGGTTGGCGTAAAACCCATTAGGATGACAAAAATGGAACTCACCATCGGCTCACTCTTGCGCTGGATTACTGATACCGGCCTTTCGGTTTCGGCGTAGAAGCTTGCCACATTCATTCTGGACGGCATTGCTTGGAAAAATGGCGATTACGGCTGCTGCGGGACAATACGAGCGTGCCAGCTGGATATCTATTGGAGTTTATTCGGCGGAGACGGAACGCGCCAAAAGCTGTTCTGGTACAAAAGCCGATGTCGGGAAAATCCGTTTCAGTTAACCCTTTGAAAGCTGAACACGGGGTATTGATTGAGGCTGCGCCTTGCGACCGGACGGTTTCATGCTGCGGAACTGAGCAGGGCAAAAGGGCAAGAAGTTTATGAGGCGCGGATAGTGATCGCAGTGGTGCAGCTCGGCTGCCTGAGTTTGTACTAGCGTCACGTTACATAGACGGGTCGATATGAGCATTCGAGATGAATCTTTTTGCATATCAGTGGCGTCAGCAGGCATCTGTATCAGAGCCGCGCTTGCGACGCTGGCCCTGCAACCCACTCTGTACCTCATCAATAGTGCTTGAAACTATGCCTTTGCGGGCGCGTCCACAATGGCCTCAGCCAATAGCCATTCACAAAAGACCTTAACTTTTGGGCGCTGCATATGCGCGTTGGGGCAGACCAGCCAATAGGCGATATCAGTCTTGACGGAGAGGTCAAATGGCTTGACAAGCCGCCCGGCTTTTAGGTCTTCGACAACAGCAGAATGACTAACCAATGCGACGCCTTCCGCGTTGATCGCGGCTTCGATCGCCATATTTTCAACCGAGAACCTCGGCCCTCGGTCTACCTTGATATCCTCAATTCCAGCGGCTTTGACCCACATGCGCCAATCCGGCGAGTGTGCGCTCAGCTTTCCCCAATCAACATGGAGCAAGCGGTGATCTTTCAGATCCTCGAGGTCGCGCAGTGGTTTTGCACCACTCAAGAGTTTTGGACTGCAAACTGGGCTAACCTCTTCGCCGAAAATCCGGGTCACATGAAGTCCCGGATAATCACCCATTCCGAGGCGTATACTTACATCGATGCTATCGCGGGCGAAATCCCGGGTCTCCAGTGAGGCGTCGAGGCGCACATCAATATTGGGATAGCTGTTGGAAAAATCTGCAAGATGGTGGACCAGCCACTTGATGGCAAATGTCGGGGCGCTGCTTACCGTCAATATGCCTGCGTCCTCTTCGCGGGCCAAGCGATCGAGGGCTTCGGCGAACCTATCAAAACCTTCCGTCACCAACGGAAGAATAGTTCTGGCCTCATCGGTAAGCTGGACCGCCCTTGTCATGCGCCGAAACAGTGAAACGCCAAGGTAGCTTTCCAAGATCCTAATTTGCTGGCTAATTGCCGCTGGCGTCACAAACAGTTCCTCCGCGGCTTTGGAAAAACTTAACCATCTAGCGGCTGCCTCAAAGGCCCGTAGTGACTTTAAGGGAGGTAGTTTGCGCATTTACGTGCCTCAAACATATATAAGTAAGAAAATCTTTCTCATCACGATAGAAAACATCGTTTGTGTAAAATGTCTAGTGACCCGTAAATGAACATAGGAACACCGCATCAAACCGCAACATGAGGTCAAAGCCATGAACAAGCAATTTCCAAATCAATCGGTCTCAATTTCCATGATGATTTCTGAGGCGGTATACCGGCTTGTTGTTGGCATCGAACGCCTTTTGCGCTTTGGCGGCAGGGTATTTAGGTCAGCAAAATAGGGTAGCTGCCGCAGCAGAAAGAGCTCACTCCCTTAAGTGCTAGGCCAGCATATTTGGAAGAGTAAAATCAAACCAGATAAGCATAAAACAGAACCCAGAGCGAAAGCACACTGCAGCAGATCATTGTGTAAACGCCATTCCAGACCAATCCGACGCGCCGGGCGCTTATCCCCGCAAATGAGCCAATCAAAAGCGTTGTCGCCGTGAATGGAGAGCTTGCGCCGCTCATCACCCATCCAGACGTCAAAGCGACAACCAGCGCGGTAGAATCAACTCCTAGGGTCGCCGCGCTAGGAATTTGTGGGGCGATCAGAGTGACCACCAAAATAGGGTTCATCCCGACTTGGCCCGCAATTGGAATAATCCAAACAAAGGACACCAAAAGCAACCATGGTGGCAATAGTGTTAAATCCAGACCTACATCGGCCATAATTGGCCCCAATAACTGAGAGCCAACAGTGCCGATATAGCCCGCCATCATCAACAAGATGAGTTCGCCACGATAGCTGGGCAGTTCTTCAAACACATAGAGTTTCACCCGCTTGAAAACGTAGGAAAACGGCGTCTGTGACCAATGCTGAATCACCATCCATACAAGCGCTATAGCAGGCACTAATACCGCAACCAGACCAACAACCCGCACATCCGTCAACCTACTAAGCCCGATGACTCCGACGACCAATATGCCTAAAAGGGCCGCAAGGGGAAGCATCGTTGCCCAAGTCCCCTCTGGCTCTGTTCGTTGGGGCGTTACTGTCAAGCGTGGTTTGAACAATGTGTCCAATCCCCAACCAATCCCCGCCACGATGCTTGATGTCACAAGTCCCGGCACTAAGATCTGCGCCCAACTGGTGTTGGGAATAACAGTTGTTGAAATCACGACGGCAAACGAGAGTGGTGACCAAGGAAGCGTGGAAATGAAGGCCCGCTGGATCGCCAGTAGCATCCGCCGAATACGATGGTCGCGGATCTCGGTGTTGGGCTCGGTTTTTGCGTTTGCAATCGCCAAAGCGCCGAGGAGTTGGATCGACCCATAATTAAGAAGTAAGGCAAAGGCTTGGCCGCCCACAGTCAATGCGGCATACCGTTTGCCGGGTCGCTGCCCGGCAAGAAACGCGCCTGCACGCGCAATCGCAGGGGAGGTCGCGGCTACGGTTCGTAACGTCGACAATGCAGCAAAAAATGTGCCTATAAATGCCGCCGATTTCAGGCCACGAAAAATTGTAGCTTGCCAGTCGGGATGCGTGAATGCCAGCGCAACGCTCAGAAAAAGAGCCACACCAACAAATGCTTTGCGCGACAGCCGCACTTGAAAAGTAAGAAGTGCAATCAAAAGGGCCGCCAATACGGGCGTCAAAAGGCTGGCCCAACCTGCAATGCCCCACTCGCCACAAATCACCAAAATGGCCATTGTGCAGAGCAAAATTCCTATCGCCTTGTCTGCTAAGCTATGCATTCTTTTTGGTATTACCATTTTTTATCCGGACCCTGACTGGTTCCCCTGCCATAGCAGATTGAACCAAGCCCACGAAAACGTTTAGATGGGAGTGGATTTTGGGCAAGCTGATGGTCGTATTTGTGCGCCTTGCGTCCAAATTGCGCAATAGCCTGAAAAAGCGGGTACGCTTCTTCACAACCACAGCGCCAAAACGTGCGCGTTTTTTGACATGCAAGTCATTGTCAGGTCGGCGGCCTGCGCGTGAATTCGGCAGGGTGATCGCAGAACGGCGCATGACAAGATCGGCAGCTCACGCAATGGCCCCAAAGTACAGCAACTGCGTGCAATAATGTACCTTAATGACGTAAATTGCGCTCACTATACCCGGACTTCATTGCGCTATATCTAAATTTGGCTTTCTTGGGGCTTTCCTTTGCCGGGATGTATTGTGTCACAGCCGGAGTATGCACGCGTTTGGTGCCTTTGTGTGGCTAGCGCCGTGACCTAAAAAACTCGCAG
>CBDTUV010000079.1:0-10381 GCA_965363575.1 uncultured Pseudorhodobacter sp.
TTTTTACGCAGCCATTGGCGCAGGGATTTTTGGTTGAATTCGCTGGTGAGAGGGCCAAGATCCGCCAGCCATGCAGTCACCGCATCCTCGGGGCCACCGCGCATGGGCATGTAAAGCGCTGCCCCTGCGGCCAGAAAAGACGGGATAGCAGGCGCGCGGCGGGGTTCAAAATTGGGGGTGCGGGCCAGGTTGAAACGATCAAGCCGCGAGAGGGCGGCGACCATTTCGTCATAGTTTTCAACCTTTTCTGAAATCTCCTCGGGGTTTTGCTTTTTCAACGTATCATCGGGGGCCGCGAGTGCGCCCGTGATGCCCAAAAACCGCGCAAGACCGTTCAGGACGTCGATGTCGTTGATATCTTCATAATCAATGTAGAACGCGGTCTGGCCGCTGATTTGCAAACCGTGCATCAACCGTAGTTGAAAGTTTTGGAGCTGTGCCAGATGCGCGGTGAATTCCGCCGCGTCAAAATGCGCCTTGGCGGTTTTCAGACGCTTGGCTTGGGTCAGTTTCCATTGGCCGGTCGCCTGCGCAATTTTCCAGCTGACATAGCTTTCGACCGGATTACGGGTCAGCACCACCTTGGCGCAGCGCGGATCGCCAAGGATTAGGGGCAAAACGCGGGGGTCATGGTCGTGAAAATAGCGAAACCCCGACAGGCCGTCGCTTTGGGTGCGCATCGCGCGCAGCAGGCGCGTCGGGTCCGCCTCGCGTTGGGCAAGGGTGACACCAAAGGCCGCGTCTTGGTTCAGTTTGCCGATGAAATGCGGATTAAACGCCTCACCATAGCAGGCGACGCCGGGGAGGGAGTTCAGGTTTGCCTCAAGGAAATTGCTGCCGGTGCGCATTTCTGCGAGCAGGACAAAACTGTCAAATCGGCGTTCCAAAGGGCTATTTTACCAAATAGGGGCGGCCCCGGCGGGCGGCGTTTTGTTGAAAATCATCATTCACCGGAAAATCACCCATCAAGACCGGCTGCATACCCTGATTGCGCAGGTTTTGCAGGAATTGGCCAAAGCCTGTCAGGTCGGTCATGCGCGGCGCCTCGGTCAGGCGGCGCAGGGCGCGCGGGCTGATTTCATCGACGATGGTTTGCAAGGGTTCCATCGGGTTTTCGACAAATTCCGCCAAACTCCAGATGCGGCTGCGCGCCTTGGTCCAAGGGCTGCGCAGAATGGTCAGATGTTCCTGTTCCAGCCGTTGCAGCCGCGCGGCCTCTTTGCGGATTTCAGAGAAGTTCAGGTTGGACTTGAACAAAGGCACGGCCCAAGCCCCTGAAATTACAGAGATTGTGGCGTTGGGGTCGCTGGCGAGTTGCCAGTTAATCTCTGGGTTATCTGTCGGGCCGAATTGAAAACACTGGCGTTCGCCGCGCGTGTTCCACAGCAGGCTGGCAAGGAAACTTTTGGCGTTATAGTCGCGGATGGCGGCGGAGTCGGACATCGCGCCATTGTAAATCGTCTCGCCCCCCGAAAATTCCACCCGGTCCAGCGCGAAAAGATGCCCATGCACCCGCGTGCCGGTCATTTTGCCCAGCCATGTTTCAAAGTTTTCGAACAGTTCCGAGAACCCTTCGAACACCGAATAGGGCGAGGCGCTTTTGCCGTTCTCCCAGTTATCGTTCGGAAAACGGCTTTGCATATAGAGGCCCGAGCGCCCTTTGGTCCGCCGTTCGACGGCTTTGGAAAACAGGCGGTCAATCTTGCCGGGATTGGGTTCAGCGGCAGCTTGGCCTGCCCCTTCCTCGGTCATGAAAACGCGGTAGAGTTTGGTCGCATGAGGCCAGATTTTGCGGGCGACAAAACAGTCAGAGCGCCGCAAAAGCTGCAAGTGATCATCGTAGAAAATATGCGGTTTGCCCTGAAAGTCGAATTTCGACAGGGTCAGCGAGCGGCTTTCGACATTCGAGGAATAGCGCCGGACCAGTGTTTGAAAATACGACTCGTCGGGAATCCAGACACGGCGGAAATAACGGTCAATCTCCTCCCGCTCGGGGTCTTCTAGGATGGCCGAGAGGGTTTGGCGGGTCAGGCACCACCATTGGCTGCCCAAATGCGGCACGATGCCAGCGGGGATTTTACGCCTGAACCCGATGCGGCGTTGCAGGCGGACATAGCCGTCAAACAGCCGGCGTTGTTTGCGCCAAGAAAACGGGAAACGCAGCGTAAAGCGTTCAAGATCAAGGCCGCCGATGGTCCAGCCGACATCAGAGGTGGTCACGGATTCGATGAAATCGGTGCGAGGGCGGTCATTCAGATAGGACACAAGTTCACTGACCGGGCGCAAGGGCAAGCAAGAGCCAGACGCGAGGTAAACATGCCGGACGCCGGGAAAATCCTTGAGCATGACGGCGGACGCCGCTTGGGTTGCTGCGGTGATGCCCCAAGTTCCCCATTCACAGGCATAGCGGGCCGAAAACCGCACATCGGACAGGTCGGCAAGGTCGGCTTGGAGTGTGTCAAAGTCAGCTTTTGCCACGCGCTTGTCGACATGGATGACCACAGGGCAGTCACGGTCGATCCAGTGGCGAGCGACCTGCGCCGCCCGATCCAGCGCCGTGTGGCACAGCATGACGATGCCAACGCTCATGCCCAGTTGCCTTTGGACATGAGGCCCAGAATTTCAAGCTGTCGCCAGTTGATGTATTTTTCCGACCATTTGCACCACATATCGGGGCTGTCGTTCAGCGCGGCCTTATAGGCTTTGTATTCATGGCTGTTGGCATAGTGCTGGGCGCGCAGCATCTCTTCCTCGGCCTTGAGCGCGAATGTGTCGAGGAATTTGGCGTGCAGCAGGCAACCGCTGGCCTTTTCACCGCCCCATTCGTCATAGACAAGGTTAAGACCGCGCGGCAGCAGCATGTGGGTGGACGAAGCATACGCATAATGGCGCTGCCATTTCACCAGCGGAATTTTGTTCAGCGCAGGCGCGCGGGCAGGCAGATCGGAAAAGAACATCCGCGCGCGAGGGCCGCCTTGAATCCAAAGGTTGCCATAGTGACTGTTGCGCTTGATGCCGTAATTACCGCTGTCGAACCATTGCGCAATTTCAAACGGGTCTTGGCCTTCGTGATAGGGATCGGCGCCGATCGGGCCTTTGGGGTACATATCCAAAAGCATCGCGGCAAAGGATTTGATTGACGAAGCATCAAGCCAATCGGTCAGCGCGCGCAACGGGCGGGTGTCGCAGAAAGGATAGACGAAAAACTCATCGGGATCGACGACCAGCGACCAATGGTTATGGGCATAGCGCATCAAGAGCCAGTTCACCCAATCCACGCCAAAACGCGAGCGTTTATAGCTGTGCTTGGTGTGCCAGACGGACACGTCTTTTTGATCCTCAAGATACTCACGCGAGCCATCGTCGCTGTCATTATCCACGATCATAAAGTGGTTAACGCCAAGATCGCGGTAATATTTCAGAAAGAACGGCAAGCGCACCCGTTCATTGCGCAGGGTGGAAAACAGTAAAATATCGGTAGGCTTGATGCTGCGCACACGGCTGACGACAGGCTTAAGCTCCCTCCGCTTGCGGAAGGCACGAAAAAGCCAGCGCTTACGCGCCAGTCTTAGCCGGTATCGTGAAAAAATACTCACACGTTACTTTCCAGAAATGCTGACCCATTCTGTGGTCAGCGGCCCCTACTCATTAACCACTATCAGGCGAAGTTTAAGACAATCTTGAAATGCGCGTCCCATTGCGGGATTTTCACCGCGTTGTTTGATGCGCTTTTCTGCATTTGCCCACTTTGCCCGTTCTTGTTTTTGTCACCCGTCAAGCGGATGATTGTTTCCATCCAAGAATAACTGTCATCTAGGCGTGCGTAAACGGGGTAATTGCCCAGAGTTTCATGATAAATTGGCAATGGTGGCACAATAACCGCGGTCCCGAGGCTTGCGGCCTCTATTGGTGGTAGGCCAAACCCTTCGACATGGCTGGGAAACAGCAAGGCGCGGGAATGGACCAGCAGGTTGGCAACAGCGTCATCGGGCAGGTTTGGCAGTTCAAACACGGTTTGATTGCGAAATGGCAAGGCATCCAAGCGGTCAAACAGGGGTTGGTTGGACCAACCGCGCCGCCCAAGGATCAGCAGGTGGGGGATGTCAGGGGCGGCGAGGGTTCGGTGCATCACCTCCCATATATCCAGCAAAAGCGCGTGGTTTTTGCGCGGTTCAATTGTGCCGAGTGCTACGAAATAGGGGTGCGGGCGCGGCGGGGTGTCGTTGGGTTGCAACGGCGTGATGCCCAAGGGTGCGACAAGGCCGGGAGGCGTACGACCGTGCCGGGCAAAGTGACGTTCAGTCAGGGTGCGGGTGGCACTGGCGGTGTGGATCACCGTATCGGCATGGGCGGCAACGGCGGCGATTTTCTGGTCAAAACGGGCAATGGTGTCGGGGCGGGTAAAGCCGGGGTGGTCAAGCGGGATGGTGTCATGCACCAAGACCAGCCGTTGGGTGGCACCGCCGGTTTTGACGGCGGTAAGGGTATTGGGGGTTAGGTTGCCGTGGCCCGTGTTGAAATAGGCAAAGCCGCCCGGCAGGTTTTGACGCAGCATTTGAGGCAAGTTTTGTGGGCGGCAACGGGCCACTGCAAGGCCACGCACAGCCGTTTCAGCCCGCGCAAGGAGTGGCGCGCGAAAGCGGGATAGGCGTGAGAGGAGATCGGCGGTGGGTAAGGGGGCGGCTTGGTTTACCAGCCGTTGAAAGGCGGTCATGCCGTGACGGTCTAGTAAAAGAAAGCCCAGTTTGCTGCGGATCAGACCGAACACCGGGGTTGGCAGGGTTAGGAAATGGGCAAGATAGGCGGCTTCGACCCTGTCCACCCCGGTCGGTTGCCCTTGCCCCAAACGCGATACCAACCGCGTTAGGTCAAGCAACAGCGCCGGGGCAGACATGGGTTTATTGTGCCGCTTTTTGTTGGCAGATCAGATCATGCAGATAATCGCCAAATTCTACCTGCAAATCAGGACGCGCAAGGCCAAAGGCCACAGTCGCCTGCAAGAACCCAGCCTTGGAGCCGCAATCATAGCGTTGGCCGCGGAAGCGGTAGCCATAAACGCTTTCATCGCCGCCAATTTCTTGGGCAATGGCGTCTGTCAGCTGAATTTCGCCGCCAGCACCTTGTTTCTTTTGGTTTAGGTTGCTCAACACCTTGGGCGACAGGATGTAGCGGCCGATCACGGCCAGATTGGACGGCGCATCCTCGGCCTTTGGTTTTTCGACCATACCCTTGGCGCGCACGATGGCCCCCATGTCATCGGCAACATCCAAAATACCATAGGCGCTGGTCTTTTCAGGTGACACTTCCATTGTGGCGACCATATTGCCGCCGGTTTCGGCATACGCCTCAACCATCTGTTGCAAACAGGGTTTTTCGGCGGCGATCACGTCATCGGGCAACAAAACCGCAAAGGGTTCGTTGCCAATCAGGCGGCGGGCGCACCAAACGGCGTGGCCAAGCCCCATGGCGCGGTTCTGGCGCACATAGGCGATGGCGCCACTGTCCATGTTGGTGGCTTTCAGCACTTCAAGCAGTTGCTTTTTGCCGGCTTTGCGCAGGGTCGCCTCCAACTCGGGGGCGACATCGAAATAATCCTCAAGCGCGGATTTACCGCGCGAGGTGACGAAGATGAATTCTTTGATACCAGCGGCGCGCGCCTCATCAATAGCGTATTGGATAAGCGGGCGGTCGACCAAGGTCATGATTTCTTTGGGGATAGACTTTGTCGCAGGTAAAAAGCGTGTCCCCATACCGGCAACTGGAAACACTGCCTTGGTGATTTTCTTAACTTTCATACACGCTACCTGACCTGCTTTGGGGTTTGTTTTTTGTATTCTACACTCGTCACCCGGTCTTCACACCTAATTCGGGTAATATTTCGGCAAAAAGTTGACAATTTGGAAATAGTCGGCGGATTAACGTAAGATTTACTCCCTTTTCAGCGACATTGTTGCGGTGATCGGGCGGAATTGGGCCAGTCGGGCAGCCTCGGCGGCGTGGCGCTGGGCGGCAGGTTGGAACACAAGGCGCGGCCCGTTGCGAAAAGCCTGGCCAAAGCGGCCACCACTTTGGACCCACCAGCCTTGGTCAGTAAAGCGGTGGGTATGGGGATGGAGCCCACGAGACTGCAAAACAAGCGTCACAATCTCACCTTT
Source organism: uncultured Pseudorhodobacter sp. (assembly GCA_965363575.1). Classification (GTDB taxonomy): domain Bacteria; phylum Pseudomonadota; class Alphaproteobacteria; order Rhodobacterales; family Rhodobacteraceae; genus Pseudorhodobacter. The sequence continues at coordinate 6,156 of CBDTUV010000079.1, forward strand.
GGCGCGGGCCGTTTGGGCCGCATCGCTCAGCTTTTGGCGTTGGGCAGTGGTGCCAAAAAGCAAACAACCGTTGCGGGGGCCGGTGTTGGGGAGAGGGGTGAAGGCGTGCTGTGTCGGGAAAAGCGGGGAGGAGGGGGCCGCATGGTCTTGGGGCTGTGCGATGCCGTTTTGCAAGCTTGCCATCAGCCGCCCCACATCACCCGGTTCCAACGCGCCGCTGATCATATGGCGGATCAGGCGGGCGTGTTGCTTTGCTATATGTTCGGTCAGCGCGCTTGGGGTTTGGCCATGGCGGGCGGTAAAACGGGCAAGGCTGTGGCCGATCTGCGTAAGGTCGGTTGGCACCCGGTCAGCGCGGCGCCGCGCGGACGGCGCAAAGCCGTGATGCACCACGGCACCTTGGACAATCGCGGTCAAACCGCCAAGGCCTGCGAGGCGTAAGTTCACATCAGCGTCTTCTAAATAGAAGGTAAAACCGGGGTCAAAGCCGCCAATTGCCAGCAAGGCATCGCGGCGAAAGGCGCAATTCGTTCCTTGGGTTTTGATGGCGCGGGTTGGGGCGTTTGTGTGCAGGCTGGTGCCATTTGGCGGGGTGAAAGGGTGGTCAAACCCATCCCCGTCCACCCTCATCGCACGCCATTGCCATGCAAGGCCCGAGCGGCCCAAGACATAACCGCCCGCCGCCGAAACGTTCGGATCGGCAAAGGGCGCGGCAAGGCGCGAGAGCCACGACGGTTCTGGCACCGCATCATCATCCAGGAAGGCCACGACCGGGGCGGATGCCAGCCCAAGGCCTGCATTGCGGGCGGCAGAGATATTGGGCTGGTCAAATTCGGCAAGTTTCAAGGGAAAGCCGAGGCTGCGCGCGGCATCGGTTGCGGCGGTGATCCCTGCGGGGTCGGCCACGACAATCACCTCAAAACTTGGGTGGTCCATCTGTGCCACCCCGGCCAAAGCCCGCATCAACGCCGCAGGCCTGTGGCGGCTGACGATGATGAGGCTGGCCGTGGGAAGGGTCATTTTTGCAAGGTAACGCCGGGGGCATAGGCAATGAAAAACGGGTTGTCCCAGCCGCGTTTGCCATAGGTCAGCGGTGCGTGGGTGTCAAAACGTACGACATGCCCACCGGCCCCGCGCAAAACGGCATCGCCAGCGGCGGTGTCCCATTCCATCGTGCGGCCAAGGCGGGGGTAAAGATCCGCCTCGCCGGTGGCAACTAGGCAAAACTTAAGGCTGCTGCCAGCGGACGTCATATCGCGCACAGCGTATTTGCCGATATACGCATCGGTCGCGGCATCACGGTGCGATTTGGATGCGACGACCATAAGGGCGGCATTATCGGGGGTGGAGACGTGGATGGTGTGTGTTGGACCTGCTTGGATTTTATCAAAAACGCCAGTTTCTTCAACCGCTTGACCATCGGCGCGGGTGTAGAACAAACGATTTTTGGCTGGGGCATAGACGACGCCCAGCACCGGCACGCCATCGACAACATAGGCGATGTTCACGGTAAAATCGCCGCGGCGCTGCACGAATTCCTTGGTGCCATCCAAAGGGTCCACGATCAGGAAGGTTGAGGCAGAAAGCGCATGGCTGTCGGCCTGCTCTTCGGTGATCAGGGTTATATCGGGATAGGCGGCGCGCAGCCCTGCCGAAATGATCGCATCGGCGGCTTCATCGGCCTCGGTCACCGGGCTTGCGTCAGACTTGGAGCGGACATCAAAATCGGGGGCTGCATAGACCTCCATGATTTTATCACCAGCCTCGAGCGCCAGTTTTCGCATCAAGGATACAAGGGGTGAAAGGTCCATTCTACTCTCCTATCGAGGTCGTTTTGAGGGGGTTTCGACAATATTGCCAACACCCTTAAACCTCTTTATCATCGGAAGCTAAGGGATCAGCAAGATTTCCCCGGTATAAAAGTTTTGAGGCCACCCGCGCGCAGAGGTAGTATCCACGATGTTTCAACGCCAACCCCGCGGAAATGCGTTCAGCACCGCCTTTGGCATGTTGGAACTGGTGTTCCATGCAACCGTGCGAAACGTCCGAAAAAACCATGGAAATCCAGTTATCGGGTTGCTGTTGAATATTTTGCAGACGGTTATGCTGGTCGCGGTTTTTTTCTTGCTGTTTCAACTTATGGGTATGCGCAGTAGCGCGATCCGGGGCGACTACCTTTTGTATGTGATGTCAGGCATTTTTATGTTTATGACACATATTAAGGCTTTGGGGGCGGTTGCGGGCTGCGATGGGCCGACCTCGGCGATGATGAAACACGCGCCGATGAATACGATTGTGGCCATTGCGTCGGCCGCGCTGGGGTCACTTTATACTCAAATTCTTTCGGCCACGGTGGTGCTGTATGTGTATCATGCAGCCTTCACCCCGATTGAGTTTCATAATCTTCCTGCGACTTTGGGTATGTTGCTGTTGTCGTGGAGCAGCGGTGTGGCGATTGGGACCGTTATGTTGGCGATTAAACCGTGGCAGCCCGAAACCGTTGGGATTTTGACGCAATTGTACCAGCGGGCCAATATGATCGCGAGCGGCAAGATGTTCGTGGCCAATACGATGCCCACGTCAAAGCTGGCCTTGTTTGATTGGAACCCGCTGTTTCACACAATCGACCAAGGGCGCGGGTTCATTTTTCTGAATTACCATCCGCATTACAGCAACTATATGTACCCGATCAAAGTGACATTGGTGGTGCTGGTGATCGGTCTGATGGCCGAAAACTTTACGCGCAAACATGCTTCGGTCAGTTGGGGTGCCAAGCAGTAAGCTGGCCGTTTTGGCCGCTGCTAGGGTTTGGTAAAAAGCTGGATGGCCAAAGCCATGCCGCGCAGCTTTGCATCTGGCGCGTTAAACACAAAATCATTTTGTGACAGGTTGCGGCTGCCATAGGTCGCGGCGCCACAGGCAAAAATGCACAAGGTTGCACCGGGTTGGGCGATGATTTCCTGATCAGTGCAGAGGTGAACGACCGGGTTGGGCAAGCTGCGATGGGTCATGACGTTGAAATCAACGGCCTTTGCGGTGACGTTTGCGGCGGCGAGTGGCAGATCGCCTGGAAAGGCCACTGGGCGCATTGGGTCGGCGCGGAATGACAGTTCGCCAATCAAGTCAAAGCCGGGACCGTCGATGACGGTCAGGTTGCGGTTGATGCCGGAAAACAGCGAAAACGGGCCATTCTCAGTTACAGTCGCCATGGAAAAGCGCCACAGGAACGGGCCACCTTGGGCAGGTTCGCGCAGGATTTCAATCGTGGTGCCGCGCCCGTTGGCCCATGGCATATCCAGATAATCGGTGCGGGTTAGGTGGCGGGTCATGGGTCCCTATTCTGCGGCTTGGCCGCCGATAACGGCAGGGGCTGCGTCAGGTGCGAGTTCTTCAAAGTCGAAATTATCCAGCTTGGCGGCACGTTTGCCAGCACGTTCGGCGGCGGTGCTGATACCTTCTAGGTCGGTGCGGGCTTGGTTGAAATGGGTGTTCAGCTTATCCACCCGGTTTACGACCAGTTCCACATCGCGGTGCAACAGCCGCAAGGTCGCGCGGATGGCGCCGGCCTGTTCGCGCATTCGCGCATCTTTTAGCACCGCCCGCATGGTGTTCAGCGTGGCCATGCAAGTGGTCGGGGACACGATCCAAACCTTGGCCTCAAACCCTTCGCGCACCAGTTCGGGGAAATTGGCGTGCAGCTCGGCGTAAACCGCCTCGGACGGCAGGAACATCAGCGCGCCATCGGCAGTTTCGCCATCAAGGATGTATTTTTCCGAAATCGCCTTGATATGCGCGCGCACAGAAACGCGCATGAAGCGGGCGGCCTCGGTCAATTCCGAAGGGGACGTGGCGCGGCGCAAGGCCTCATACGCCTCTAGCGGGAACTTGCTGTCGATGACGATGGGACCGGGCGGGTTGGGCAGATGGATCAGGCAATCGGCCCGCTTGCCGTTGGAAAGCGTGGCCTGCATCGTATAGGCATCGGACGGCAGCGCCTTGCGCACGATGTCGTTGAGCTGAATCTCACCAAAGGCGCCGCGGGTTTGTTTGTTGGACAAAATATCTTGCAAGCCCAAGACGTTGCCGGACAGTTTTTCAATATTGGCCTGCGCTTTGTCGATGGTGGCAAGGCGCTGCTGCAGCTCTCCCAAGCTGTGGGCGGTGCGACTGGAACTGCCTTGCAAGCTTTCGGTCATGCCGCGCTGCACCTCCATAAGGCGCTTTTC
>CBDTUV010000080.1:0-10264 GCA_965363575.1 uncultured Pseudorhodobacter sp.
GGCCTTTTGAACCTTGCCAAGGTGATCCCCGGCAAAGAGGAGTTTCGCGGGCTGGTCGATTGGTTCGCCGTCATGCTGGACAATGCAGGTGTGCAGGTCCACTTGAACCACCGCGCCACGCCCCAAGATTTGGCCGGGTTTGATGAGGTGATCGTGGCCACCGGTGTTACCCCCCGCGATCCCGGCATCGCAGGCCAAGACGGCACCAACGTGCTTGGATATGAGGCGGTTTTGACCGGCGCGCCTGTGGGCAAGCGCGTGGCGATTGTGGGCGCGGGCGGCATTGGTTTTGATGTGGCTGAATATCTGGTGCATCAAGGCACCTCTCCGACCGAGGATCTGGCTTTGTGGAAACGCGAATGGGGGGTAGGCGATCCTGCCGATGTGGCAGGCGGTTTGGCCGCAGCTGGCCCGCAACCCCACGCTCCGGCGCGCCAAGTCACGCTATTGCAGCGCAAGGCGGAAAAGCTGGGGCGGCGCTTGGGCAAAACCACCGGCTGGATTCACCGCGCTGCGTTGCAGATGAAAAATGTCCAGATGCGGGGGGGCGTGTCCTATGATGCCGTGACGCCGCAAGGCATGCAGATCAGCACGGCCGATGGCGCGGAACTGCTGGCCGTGGATACGGTGGTGATGTGCGCAGGCCAAGTCCCCAATCGCGCTTTGGCCGATGCGTTGACGGAAGCAGGCATCGCCCACCATGTGATCGGCGGCGCAGATGTAGCGGCGGAACTGGACGCCAAACGCGCCATCGACCAAGGCGCACGTTTGGCCGCATCACTTTAAAGCGCGCCATCTTTGCATAAAAAATGCAGGCTTTGCAGCGTGGTTGCAACTGCAAAGCCTGCGCCGGGCTGGGGATCCCCCGGTTAAAAACGCTTTACTGCATCAGCAGATTGGCGCCCATCGCGGCCTCATATTCCGCCGTATCAATCTCACCATCTGCCGACGTGTCCATGGCGGCAAAGGTCTCTTCGCTCAGGTTTGGATAGGTGACTTGCAACTCTTCCATTGACCAAGTGCCATTGCCATCCGCATCGGCGGGCAGGTCTTGGGCCAAGGCAGGAACCGATGTCAGGCCGGCCATTAGGCCAAGGGCAATCATCATGCGTGTCATATCAAAGATCCTTTTCAAGCATATCGCGGAGGCACCATGCCACCGCTTGTCATAAGACCTAAGCCGACCCGGATTTATTTTCCACAGCCTGCACGCATAGGCGGAAATCCCCGACATAACCGCGCCGATTGGGGTGAAATTCGGGAACATTTTTCTGCTAGGCAGGTGATTTCACCCCTTTCTCCGCCGATCAAACTTCTACGAATCAGCGATCTTTCGCCGACGGCTCTTTGTTTCCCTGCCATTAACGATCCTTGCAATTACCGCGGACTAGCCGCGCCAGCGCCCCGATCTTGCCTGATTTGAGGAACAATAAGGGTCACAGAGCTGCACTAACTGCTTGGGGAATACGATGGATCGACTAACCGAAATGGAAGCTTTCGCCACTGTGGTGGATCAAGGAGGCTTTACGGATGCTGCCAAGAAGATGGGGATTTCCAAATCCGCTGTATCCAAGCACGTCTCGTCTCTCGAAGCACGGCTTGGCGCCCGTCTTTTGAACCGCACCACCCGCCGTGTTAGCCCGACCGAGATTGGCCTTGCCTATTACGACCGCGCCCGTCGCGTGCTGAATGATGCAGGTGAAGCAGATGCGCTGGTTACCTCCATGCAATCTGCGCCCTCAGGTTTGTTGCGTATTTCTGTGGCCACCGATTTTGGGGTGAATCTGCTGTCCCCGATTCTTGGTGAGTTTTTGTTGGAATACCCAGATATCACCGTCAACATGGTGCTGAACAACCGCTATGTGGAACTGATTTCCGAAGGCTTTGATATGGCCGTGCGGATTGGCGATCTGGAAGACAGCAGCCTGCGCGCACGCAAACTGACCGAAACATCCAAGCGGATGATCGCATCGCCCAGCTATTTCCAAAAATTCGGGCGGCCGCTGAAAATTGATGATCTGAATGAGCATAAATTGCTGCATTATTCCAACCAAGCCAATGGCAACGTGTGGAAAATCCCAGCGCCATCAGGTGAAAAACGTCAAGTTCGCACCGCGGGTTGGCTTACCGTGAATGATGGGCAATCCTTGCTGAACGCCGCGATTTCGGGACTTGGCATCGCGTATCTGCCCTCGTTTCTTTACGCTGAAGCGCTGAAAAAAGGTCAGGTCGAAGAGGCGATTCCCGGTCTTCCGGTTGAAATGCTTGGTGTCTATGCGGTCTATCCGCCGGGGCGCTTTACCCAGCCCAAAGTCAGGGCTTTTATCGACTTTCTGGCGCGGCGCTATGCTGAAAAAGGGCCGGATATCTGGTAAGATGTCTCACCTAAAACCCTATTGGGTCGAGGTCAAAATTGCCTCGACTCTTCGGTTTTTCTGACGACCTTCTTCAGTCAAATTCGTTGCAATTGGTGACAGATACCCAACGCCCTGCGCCTCAATCTGGGTTGCAGGCACGGCATAAACCTCAATCAACCGTGCGCGCACCGATGCCGCGCGGCGTTTGGAAATCACGATATTACCGTCAAGCCCCCCCGACGCATCGGTATGGCCCACCAGCGCCACGGTTTTATCCGGATTTTGCTTTAACCACTCGGCCAATGTGGCCAAGGACTCATAGCGCCCATCGGACAAATCCGCAGCGCCTGTGCCGAAATCGAGGCCTTCCAAAACCACGGCCCCGCCGGTCAGCAACTCTGACATCGCCTCTGCTGCGGGCGCGATCACCGGTGCGACAAAAGGGTCAAGCCCGGCAGACGCTTTGTTCGTCGCGGCAAACAGGTCTGGCCCCGCATCGGCCACAGCGCGGGTCAGTTGCACAAACCCTTTGCTGGCAGACCGGCTAACCATCAGCCCCACCACGTCACGGCCGCCTGTCCCCTTGCGCTCGGCCGATAAAAACCTGAAATCGCCAAGGTCCACATGCATCTGCGGTTCGGGCAGCACATCGGTGGCAAAACGAAAATCAAACCCGCCACAGCCCATCGTTTCGCATTCAAAAATCGGCTCAAACCCCATGGCCACCAATTGCGCGCGCAAGGGTTGCATCAGGTCCAGACTGCTTAGCTTTGGCGCATCAATCTGCCACGCGGCACGTTCCACCATGCCGTCAATCACCTCAACCGGCAGCTCGCCATCGGCCCAACGCGCGGTTGGCAAAGCATAGCTGGCACGCGCCATCGCAGGCATTGCTGTGGGCGTGGCCGGACCGGGAAATTCCAACGTCAAGGCCGCGCTGACACCACTGCTCAGCAACCAAACCGCCACCGCGCAAATCAGAAAACCCATGAAGGGCAAAGCACGGTGTCGCACCACGGGTCCATCCAATCTGCGATTACTTTTTGCGATAATGATACGCTCCCACAATCGTCATCCCAAGACCAGAATAAAGCGTACGCGCCGCAGCGTTCCCCTCGGTCACTGCCAAACACAGCGTATCGGCCCCTTGGTCTTGCGCCCAAACTGCCGCCATCCGCATGATATCCTTGGCAGATCCTTGCCTACGCTGCGTGGGCGATACCTCTAGTGCGTGCACCATTGCGGTGCGGCCATGAAGGGCTACAAACGCCACCCCCGATGCTCGGTCATTTGCGCGACCCAAAATGCAAGTCTTTGTGCCCGAAACACGGTCCATCACCGCCAAACGGCCCGGCCCAATCCCCGCCTCTTCCCACAATTGCACCGAGATGCTTAGGGGGGGCCAAGTCGGAAAGGCCGCCATGGCCGAAGGCGCAGGATTTGCCAGATCCGCCACCGCCGCTTCATAGGCCACCACGGGGTCGTGCCGCTTGTATCCCCGCGCGGCCAGCATTTCATCCAAGCGCCCGTCACTGTGGCGCAGCATGAACAGCGGCGTTTGGCCAAGGGCTTGCATCGCGGCCTCGGCTTGCGGAATATCCGCGTCCTCAAACGCGCCCTCTACCGTGGCCGCCGAAACACGCTGCCCCCCGTCAGCCCCTGCCCGGATCATCCACGGGCCAACGCGGGCATAGCTGGCCGCAGGCCATGTCTGTTCCAGCACGTCATAAATAGCATCCAGTTTCATGGTGCAAACATCTGGGCAAGCTTGGTCATCGCAGCATCAATCTGGGCCGCATCAGTGCCACGGATTACCAAATTCGTCCCATGCGCACCATTCTGGATGAACGGATAGGACCCCATCGACAGGTCTGGAAACGCTTCCGCCAGCACCCCAAACGGTCCTGCCACCTCTCCCTCACCCTGGTTCACCCGCAGCGATTGGCTCAGCAATGGCGCACCCCCGGTCAGCGTGGGCAACACACTGGCGACCATCGTTTGAAAGATATTCGGCACCCCCGCCATCACATGCACCGACCCAAGGCTGAAACCGGGTGCGGTCGAAATCGGGTTGTCAATCAACATGGCCCCATCGGGTATCCGCGCCATTCGTTGCCGCGCCTCATTAAACGGTTGGCCGGACCGCTCATAATGCGCGGCCAGCAGGGCCATCGCATCGGGCCGCAAACTAATAGGGACTTGAAAAGCCGCAGCAATCGCCTCGGCCGTAATATCATCATGCGTTGGCCCAATCCCGCCCGAGGTGAAGACATGGTCATAGGCCGCATCCAGCGCCGTCACCGCCGCCACAATCGCCGCCCGGTCATCGGGAACCACCCGCACCTCGGCCAATGAGATGCCATGCTTGGTCAGTTCCCCCGCCAGAAAGTACATATTGCTGTCACGGGTCCGCCCCGACAAAATCTCGTCTCCGATTACCAGCATCGCGGCGGTGGGGTTTGGCATCTTGGCCTCCATCAACTCAGGGTTCCTTTGGGTATAGGGCCGCACCCCAGCGGTTTCAAACCCAGATTACCGCAAGGTCTGGCCATTTTGCCGCAACGGGATTATTTACAGGTAAATACAAGCAAGCGAGGCCATAGGTTTGGACGAAACACGCGGACGGATTACCAAAGACGGCATTCGCCTTTATGAGGCTGGCGACTTTGCAGGCATGCACGCGGCAGGTCGCGTTGCCGCCGAAATTCTGGATCTGGTTGGCCCTTTGGTCGTGCCGGGTGCCACGACAGGCCAGCTGAATGATTTCATCACAGCCGAGGTGGACCGCCGTGGCGTTACTTCGGCCACCATCGGCTATCGCGGCTATCAGCACGCGTCCTGCATCTCGGTCAATCATGTCGTTTGCCACGGTATCCCGGGCAGCAAGATCCCCAAACGCGCCAATGATGTGCTGCGCGAAGGCGATATTTTGAATATTGATGTCACGGTCATCGTCGATGGCTGGTTTGGTGATACCAGCCGCATGTATGTTGCAGGCACGCCGAAACCCTTTGCCCAACGCCTGATGAAGGTGACGCATGACAGCCTGATGCTGGGGATTGAGGCGGTAAAACCCGGCAACACCTTTGGCGACATCGGCTATGCAATCCAAGCCTATGTCGAAAAACAAGGCCTGTCCGTGGTCCGCGATTTCTGCGGGCATGGCTTGGGCCGGATGTTCCATTCCCCGCCCAATGTGCTGCACTATGCCAATTTCCGCAAAGATGCGCAGGGCAACAAAATCTCAAACCTGCGCCGCTCGGTAGAGGATCGCACAGCGGTGCTGGAAGAGGGCATGTTCTTTACCATTGAACCGATGGTCAACATGGGTCGCCCGGAAACCGAAGTGTTGGCCGATGATTGGACCGCCGTCACCCGTGATGGCAAACTTAGCGCGCAATACGAACATTCCATCGGTGTCACCGCGACAGGGGCAGAGATTTTCACCCTCTCGCCCGGTGGCGTTTATAAAACGGCGTTTGAAGGGTAACACCGGGGCCAGCGCCAAAGCGCTGCCCCAGCCCTAAATCCCGATCTTGCCCGGAATATCGCGCAACGACCGGATCACTTCGGCCCCCGTGGCCGCAAGCCGCGCGCCATCGTCATGCTCGGCCAACCCCAAACAGCGCATCCCCGCGCGTGCAGCCCCAATGCAGCCGGTCGGGCTGTCATCAATCACCACGCAGTCAGCGGGGTCTACGCCCAACGCGCGGGCCGCATGCAGCCACAATCCGGGGTCAGGCTTGGGGCACCCCAAGGATTGCCCCGAATACAAATGTCCATGCAGCCGCGCCATCACGGCAGGGTGCTGGCCCAGCGTGATCTGCATCTTTTGGTCCGATCCGTTCGACCCCACGGCATAGACAATCCCCGCCGCGTCCAGTGCATCCAATACCTCAACCACACCGTCAATCAGCGCGGTGCCTTGCGCCAACCGCGCATACATCCGTGCATAAAAATCATCAACCCAATCATCCGGCAGATCGGCCCCAAGCGCGCGGGCCGTGGTAAACAGCCCCCCAATCGTGCCGCCCAAAAACCGCTCTTCCATTTCCGCGCGGGTCAGGTGCAACCCATATGCGGCCAAATCCTCGGTCAGCAGGTCAAAGGCAATCGCCTCGCTGTCCACCAACACACCGTCACAATCAAACAAAATGGCTTTGGGGGTCATGCGGGTGCCCTTAAAATGGTTATGCTGGTATCGCCGTATTTGCGCACGTCCAGCTTAGTGAATCCTAGCGGTGCTGTGATCGCGGCACTCTCTTCCCACACTATTACGGCACCGGGCGCGATCCAGCCACCCTTGATTGCACTCGCCAGTGCTGCCTCACCCATCGCTTTGCCATAAGGCGGATCAAGGAAAATCAGGTCAAACGCGGCGGCCGTATTGGGCGGCAACTGCGCTGCATTCTGGCGTAAAACCGTGGCCGTCTGGCGCGTAATCTCAAGGTTGCGCTTGATCAAGGCCAGCGCCACCTTGCCATCATCCACCAGCGTTGCACTCGCCGCCCCGCGGCTAAGCGCCTCTAACGCCAAGGCACCCGTCCCTGCAAACAGATCGAGCACCCGCGCATCCAAAACCGGGTTCGGCCCCCCATCAAGCCTGCCATTGATCAGCAGGTTAAACACCGCCTCACGCACCCGGTCAGACGTGGGGCGCAAATGCACCGATGCATCGCCCTTGCCAATATCGGCCAAATGCGTGCCGCGATTGCTGCCGCCAATAATCCGCATTATTTCAGCAGCGCTTTCAGGTCAGTCGCAGCATCCGCCACCACCGCCGCACTGGGGGATTTTCCCATCGCCAACAAGCGCTTGGCCACCATAAACGCGCGCGGATCATTCATCGCATCAACGGCCAAAAGCTGATCGCCCTTGTAATACCAAAACGACACCGCCCCCTCGCCGCGCCGCGCCGCTATATGATCGTAACCCGTATTTAACCCCGCGATTTGCAGCTTTACGTCATATTGATCCGACCAAAACCACGGCTCGGCCACATAAGGCCTGTCCGCACCCAATATATTGCCCGCCACACATTCCGCCTGATCAATCGCATTCGGCACAGATTCCAACCGCATCCTTCCGCCCGCAGTTGGAAAGCTGGCGCAATCCCCCGCTGCCCATACATGCGCAACACTTGTGCGCCCCAAAGCATCGGTCGCGATGCCGTTGTCCAGCGCAATCCCCGTCGCCTCGGCCAACGCGGTTGCAGGCATAATCCCCACACCCACCATCACAAAATCCGCCGCAATCTCGCGCCCATCCGTCAGCCGTGCCGCCGTCACATGACCCTCACCCAGCAACCGTTCCAACCCTGTGGCCTCGATCACCTTCACCCCATGGCTCACATGCAAATCACGGAAAAAATCAGATGTCTCTGCCGATGCCACCCGCTGTAAAATCCGTGGGGCCATTTCCACCACCGTCACATCCAGCCCCAGCTTGGCCGCAACAGCAGCCCCTTCCAGCCCGATATAGCCGCCGCCAACAATCACCACCCGCTTGCCCGCCACAAAGTAAGGCTGCATCGCATCCACATCCGCCAAATCGCGCAAAGTAAACACGCCGTCCAGATCACCGCCAATGCTGGCAGGCAACCGCCGCGGCATCGACCCCGTGGTCAGCACCAAATCATCATAGTGCAGCACATCACCGCCCACCGTCACAGTCTGCGCAGCGGTATCAATCGCACTCACTTCCTGCCCCAAACGCAGGTCGATATTTTGTTCGGCATAAAACGCCTCGGGGCGCAGAAACAGCCGCTCGGTCGGCATGTCACCCATCAAATATGCCTTGGACAATGGCGGGCGCTGATAGGGCGGCACAGCTTCGGCCCCGATCAAGGTAATCGCCCCTGTATCGCCCAAAGCCCGCAACTTTGCGACAAGCGATGCGCCGGCCTGCCCGGCCCCAATAACAACGGTATGCTTCACTTTTGGCCCCTTTTTGCGCGCCTGCGACAGGTTTTTGTCAAATCGTGACTGGCAGGGCAACCGCTGCCAACCTATATCTGTGGGTAATGGAAACGCAACGTATTGGGATGAATGACATGACAATTTCTGTAGGCGATACACTGCCCGAGGCAAATTTGGTCCGTTTGGGCGACGCAGGGCCAGAGGAGGTCAGCATCTCTGACCTGACAAAAGGCCGCAAAGTGGTGATCTTTGCTGTGCCGGGTGCCTTTACCCCCACCTGCCATTCCGCCCATGTACCCAGCTTTATGCGCACCAAAGACGCCTTTGCCGCCAAAGGCGTGGATGAAATTATCTGCGTATCCGTCAACGACCCCTTTGTGATGAAAGCATGGGGCGAGGCGACAGGCGCTGCCGCCGCAGGCATCACCTTGCTGGCCGATGGCACCAGCGCGTTTACCGCTGCGATGGGCATGACCTTTGACGCCCCCCCCGTTGGCCTGATGGCCCGGTCCAAGCGCTATGCGCTGTTGGCTGAAAACGGCGTGGTCAAGGTTTTGCACGAAGAGGAAAGCCCCGGCACCTGCGAAATTTCGGGTGGTGAGGCGCTGTTGGCCGCGATCTAAGCGCCCCAGACCGAAATGACCTAGCGAAACGCCCTGTTGCCTTGCGCAGCAGGGCTTTCTTTTGTCGCATTGGCCGCCTATAGCAAAGCTGCGGGATGACCCCGTGCCAATAGCTGACAGTGGGAACACGATGCGCACCATTACGACGACCGAAGACCTCGCCGCCTTTTGTGACGCCGCCAAGCGCGAGGCCTATGTAACCATCGACACCGAGTTTTTGCGCGAACGGACCTATTGGTCGAAACTCTGCCTGATCCAGATGGCCCTGCCGGGCGCCAAAGGTGACGCGGTTTTGGTTGACCCGATTGACGGCGCCGATATGTCGATGGAACCGCTCTATGATCTGTTTCGCCATGAGGCGACGGTCAAAGTATTCCACGCCGCGCGCCAAGATCTTGAGATTTTCTTTGTCGAAGGCAATTCCTTTCCCAAACCTTTGTTTGACACGCAAGTCGCGGCGATGGTCTGCGGTTTTGGCGAACAGGTGGGCTATGAAACCTTGGTTCGCAAAATCGCGCATGAACCGCTTGATAAAACCAGCCGTTTCACCGATTGGTCGCGCCGCCCGCTAAGTGACGCGCAAAAAACCTATGCGCTGGCCGATGTGACCCACCTGCGCGTGATCTATGAGGCGCTGGCCAAACAACTGGCCGAAACCAATCGCCAAAAATGGGTTGAGGAAGAGTTGGCCGTGCTGACCGACCCCGAAACCTATACCGTACGCCCGCATGAGGCATGGCAGCGGATCAAAACCCGCACCAACTCGGGCAGGTTTTTGGCGATTGTCAAAGAATTGGCGCGGTTTCGTGAGGAACATGCCCAAGGCAACAACGTGCCGCGCAGCCGTGTGATCAAGGATGACGCGCTGTTGGAACTGGCCTCAACCAAGCCCACCAATGTCGAAGAACTGGGCCGCTCGCGCCTTTTGCTGCGTGAGGCCCGGCGCGGTGACATCGCAGATGGCCTGCTCGCCGCCGTAAAGGCCGGGATGGAGGCCAAACCCGAAGACCAGCCCAAACCCGACACGTCGAAAGACCAAGTGCAGGTAAACCCCGCACTGGCCGACCTGCTGCGCGTTTTGCTGAAGGCCAAGTCCGAAGAGTTGGGGGTGGCCGCCAAGCTGATTGCCTCGGCCTCTGATCTGGATCTGATCGCAGGCGGGCAGCGCAAAGTGGCGGCCCTTGCAGGCTGGCGGAATGAGGCGTTCGGCGAGGATGCGCTGCGCCTGTGCCGCGGCGAAATCGCGCTGTCGGCCAAGGGCAGCAGCATCAAAGTTATTCGGCTGTAATCTGATACGCCGTTTCGCGAGGCCGCTGCCGGGTTTTAGGTATTTGGACCAAGATGAAATGGAAAGACGGTTTAGGCC
>CBDTUV010000081.1:0-10259 GCA_965363575.1 uncultured Pseudorhodobacter sp.
GCGTTGTTCATCGCCTCATACGCCATGCCGGCACTCATCGCACCGTCACCGATCACCGCGACCGCATCACCCGGATCCCCGCCCAGATCGGCGGCCACGACAAAGCCAAGTGCTGCGGAAATAGAGGTTGAGCTGTGGGCTGCGCCGAACGGGTCAAAGGGGCTTTCAGATCGCTTGGTAAAGCCTGACAAACCGCCCTCGGTGCGCAAGGTGCGGATACGGTCGCGCCGCCCGGTCAGAATTTTATGGGGATAGCATTGGTGGCCCACGTCCCAGATAATTTTGTCGCGCGGCGTATCGAAAATCGCATGCAGCGCCACGGTCAATTCCACCACGCCAAGCCCCGCGCCCAAATGGCCGCCGGTCACAGACACTGCCGAAATGGTTTCGGCCCGCAACTCATCCGCGACTTGCCGCAATTCGCGGTCCGACAAGGATTTGAGGTCGGACGGCAAGGTCACGCGGTCCAGCAGCGGGGTTTTGGGTCGGTTGGTGGTCTGGTCGGTCATATCGCCCCCTTGGGCCTTACGCGCCAGTTTTGTGGCCTGCATCATCAGGTCAAAAGACTAACGCAACATCTATGGGCATCTGCCCTTCATGGTTTGATATGCAATCTAATGCAGACTAAATACAAACCGTTTTATCTTTCACGCGCGATCACAAACTGTGCTGCCGCGACCAAATTGTCTGCCCGCGCGCCATAAGGCGCAAGGGCGGTTGTTGCCTCATCTATCAAGTCGGTGGCGCGGGTTTGCGCGCCTTCCAAGCCCAACAGCGACACAAACGTGGCTTTGCCCGCAGCGGCATCTTTGCCCAAACGTTTGCCTGCCTTGGCGACGTCACCCGTTACATCCAAGATGTCGTCAGCGATCTGAAAGGCAAGTCCCATTGTGGCAGCATAATGCCCCAAGGGCGCAGGATCAGCCCCGGCGAGCACGGCCCCAGCCGTCGCCGACCATTCAAACAGCGCCCCGGTTTTGCCCGCCTGCAACCGGGTGATTTGCGGCAAGGTCAGCGGCGTGGTGGCACTTTCGGCGGCGATATCCAAGGCTTGGCCCAGCACCATACCGCGCGCGCCAGCAGCCTTTGCCATGCCAGCGATCAAGGGCAGGCGATTGGCGCCAAGGGCAGGATCAGTCAGCAATTCAAAGGCAAGGGTTTGCAGCGCGTCGCCGGCCAGAACCGCCACCCCTTCGTCCCATTTGCGGTGAACGGTTGGCAGGCCACGGCGCAGATCATCATTGTCCATGCAGGGCAGGTCATCATGCACCAACGAATAGGCATGCATCGCCTCTATCGCGGCGGCGGCGGCCACGGCGCTTTCGGGCGCAATATCGTGCAGCGCGGCCGATTCCAGCACGAAAAACCCTCGCAACCCTTTGCCGCCTTGCAGCGCATAGCGCATGGCGTGGATCACGGGTTCATCCTCAAGACCGTTTAGGGCGGCATCAAGCCGGGCATGCACCCGGCGGGCCGATGCGGCCAGCAAGGTGGGAAAGGTCACATGCCCTCCGCCGGGGTCGTGCCGATGGCTGCGCCATCCTTGGCACGGATCATTTCAACCTTATCCTCGGCCTCTTTCAGCTTGGTTGCGCAATGCGATTTCAACGCCGCCCCGCGTTCATAAAGCGCAATCGACGCCTCAAGCGGCACCTCGCCGCGTTCGAGTGAGGTTACGACCTGTTCAAGCGCGGTCATCGCCTCTTCAAAGCTGAGGTCAGCTACAGGCCTATCGGTTGGTTTATCTGGCATATCCTCGGTCCTTCAATACGGTCACATGGGCGGCGGCGCAGGCGCCTAGTGCTGGCAGATCATAACCGCCCTCTAACGCCGATACCACCCGCCCTGCGCAATGCGCATCGGCCAGATCGCAAATCTGCTGTGTCAGCCATGTAAAATCTGCCACTGCCCAGTTCAAATTGGCCAGCGGGTCATCGCGGTGGGCATCAAAACCGGCCGATACCAGAATCAATTCGGGCGCAAAGGCGTCGATTTTGGGGAATATATGCGTGGCATAGGCTGCGCGCATATCGGCCCCGTTGCTGCCGGGCCGCAAGGGAACATTGATGATCTGGCGATGCGCGCCGACCTCGCTTGCCGCACCCGTGCCGGGATAAAGCGGCATTTGGTGCGTTGACGCAAACAGCACGCGGGACTCGTTCCACAACAGGTCTTGGGTGCCATTGCCGTGGTGTACGTCAAAATCCACGATCGCGACGCGAGACAGGCCGTGATGGTCCAGCGCGTGTTTGGCGGCAATCGCAATATTGCCAAAAATGCAAAACCCCATCGCGGTGTTGGTTTCGGCATGATGGCCCGGTGGGCGGGTGGCGACAAAGGCATTGTTGGTCGCGCCCGACAGCACCAAATCTACGGCGGCACAGACCCCCCCCACACCGCGCAAAGCCGCCTGAAAACTACCGGGGGCAAGGTAGGTGTCACCATCAACCTGCGACCAGCCGGTAGCGGGAATGGCCTTGCGAATGCGGGCGATATAAGGCGCGGGGTGGCAACGCAGAATATCTGCATCCGTTCCCAAGGGGGCGTCACGCCGCAAAAGATCCATGCCCACAAGCGCGTTGGTCACTGCGGCCAACCGTGCGGACTGTTCCGGGTGGCCCGGAGGTTCGAGGTGCAAATCACAGTCGGGATGGGTGAAAAGGGCTGTGACCATCGCGTCAGTCAGGTGCCAGCATGTACCCAGCACCGCGCACGGTTTGCAGATAGCGCGGTTGCTTTGGGTCATTTTCAATCTTGCGGCGCAGGCGGGTGATTTGCACATCGACCGCGCGTTCCTGACCCGTCTTTTCATCGGCACTGCTGTCGCGGCCCAGATCACCTGCCAACGCCTCACGGCTGATGGGATGGCCGGGTTGGGCGGCGAACAGCCGCATCAATTGCGCCTCGGTCGCGGTCAGGCGCACGGGATCGCCGCCTTGCCACAACTCGCCACGATCCACGTCATAGCGCACTTGGCCCAGATGCAGCATCTTTGGCCCCACCTCGGCCTGCGCTTGGGGCACGCGGCGCAGAATGGCGTTGATGCGCAACAACAACTCTTTGGGTTCAAACGGTTTGGACAGGTAGTCATCCGCCCCTGCCTCCAGCCCTTCGATCCGGCTGGATGTTTCGCCACGCGCGGTCAGCAACATGATCGGCGCGGTCAGCTTTTCGCGCAATTCGCGGGTCAGCGCGATGCCGTCAATGCCGGGCATCATCACATCCAGAATGATCATGTCAAATTCCAGCCCGTCCAACAGCCGCCTAGCTTGTGCGCCATCGCGGGCGATGGTCACCAAAAACCCGTTCCGCATCAGGAATTTTTGCAGCAAGCCGCGAATGCGCTCATCATCGTCTACGACCAGCAAATGGGCCTGTGCGTCGGGGATCATAGGGGCGTCTCCTTCAGGCTTTGATACTGTCGCCGCGCGTGTTCGTCCATCATTGCCTCTAGGACTTGTCGAAACCCTTGTACGGCCCCTGGCCCAACCGCGCGGTAGGCTGCTCGCATGCGGGCACGTTGGGCGTCTGATAGGCTGCGTTCTAAATCAGCGCCTTTCTTGGTCAGATGCAAATGACGTTCGCGTTTGTCGGCGCGACCCACCCGGCTTTCAACCAAGCCATCCTCGATCAAGGCGCGCAGCACGCGGTTCAGCGACTGCTTGGTCACACCCAGAATGGCCAGCAGGTTGTTGACCGTGGTGCCGGGGCTGCGGTGAATGAAATGCAGGGCGCGGTGGTGGGCGCGACCATAATCCATCCCCTCCAGAATGCGGTCCGGGTCGGCGGTAAAGCCGCGATAGGCAAAGAACATTGCCTCAATCCCCTTGCGGAGCTGATCATCGGTCAGAAACAGCAAGCTTTCGCTATGGCTTGCCCCGCCAGAATGTTCCATCGCCTGTCCTTAAAGTCGTTTCGGAGATTTTATGTCAGCCTTGTTGACTTTCCAACCCCTCCCTGTTAGCGATTTTTTGGATTTTGCGCAACTTTATGTCCGTATCGGACCTATTTCGCGCAATATGTGGAAAATATTGGAAAGGGTACGGACATGGCTGGCTATGATGATCGCGATGGCAAGATTTGGATGGATGGTGAATTGGTCGATTGGCGCAGCGCCAAGGTACATATCCTAAGCCATGCGATGCACTACGCCTCCTCCGTGTTTGAAGGTGAGCGGTGCTATAACGGCAAGATTTTCAAATCGGTGCAGCATTCGGAGCGCCTGCGCAATTCGGGCGCTTTGCTGGATATGGAACTGCCGTGGTCGGTCGCAGAGATTGAGGCGGCCAAGGTTGCCACACTGGCTGCCAATGGCCTGACCAATGCCTATGTGCGCCCCATCGCATGGCGCGGCGCGGGTGAAGATATGGGCGTGGCAAGTAAACGCAATCCGATCCATTTGGCCATCGCAGTGTGGGAGTGGGGAAATTATTACGGTGATGCCAAGATGAAAGGCGCCAAGCTGGACATCGCGAAATGGAAACGCCCCAGCCCCGAAACCATCCCCCATGCGGCCAAGGCGGCGGGCCTTTATATGATCTGCACCATGTCCAAACATGCCGCCGAGGCGAAGGGCTGTTCAGATGCGATGATGTTCGACTATCGCGGCTATGTGGCCGAGGCGACGGGGGCGAACATCTTTTTCGTGAAGGATGGCGTGGTGCACACCCCGCTGGCAGACGGCATTTTGAACGGGATCACCCGGCAAACGGTGATCGGGATGCTGAAAGAAAAAGGCATTGAGGTGCAAGAGCGCCGGATTGAAGCGTCCGAGCTGGAAGGTATGCAGCAATGCTGGCTGACCGGGACAGCGGCGGAAATCACGCCTGTGGGTCAGATTGGCGACTATAATTTTGAGGTTGGTCAACTGACCCGCGACATCTCGGCCGAGTATGAGGTATTGGTGCGCCGTTAAATCCAAAGGCCCGAGCCCATGCGGTTCGGGCCTTTATTGGGTGTTTAGGCCGTTATGCCGCGGTCAATGCGCAGATAATGTTTAACGCGAGGGCCATCTTTACCCGTTTGCGGCCGCTGCGTCAGGGCGCGGATGGCCGGGTGGACTGTGTCAGTGGCACAGCGCCGCTCAATCGCCCAAAAGTGCTTTTTCCGCGCGGTTTCGGGCGCGGCGCGATGGTCTATCAGGTGCTTGCTCATAGTGTCCTCCCACAGGTTTCACAAAGGTTACCCTAGCATGAAACGCAGGCCGAGTCGCCTTTACGTTGTAGGATCGGCCTTTGTTTGCCGATTATGACAGGCGGGAAATAGCCCACGCGGCGGCATCGGCCACCGCAGGGTCTGGGTCCGACAGATGGGGCTGTGCGGCGCAAATCAACGCCGGATCACCGGAATTTCCGATGGCATAAAGGACGTTGCGCAAAAACCGATCACGTCCAATGCGTTTGACCGGACTGCCCGAAAACCGCGCTCGAAAGGCTGTGTCGTCAAGGCCCGCCAGTTCGGCCAAAGGCGGCGCACCCACGCGGGCAGTGTAGCCGATTTCGGACGCGGTGACGGCAAATTTATTCCACGGACACACCGCAAGGCAATCATCGCAGCCATAGATACGATTCCCCAAAAGGGGGCGCAGATCGGGGTCAATTTCGCCCTTATGCTCTATCGTCAGGTAGGAAATGCAGCGGCGTGCGTCCAACTGGTACGGCGCAGGAAAGGCTTGCGTGGGGCAAATATCAAGGCAAGCGGTGCAGTTGCCGCAATGGCTGATCTCGGGCGTATCACGCGGCAGATCCAGCGTGGTAAAGATGGAGCCCAAAAAGAACCAATTGCCCAGATTGCGTGACAAAAGATTGGTGTGCTTGCCTTGCCAACCCAACCCCGCCGCCTGTGCCAGCGGCTTTTCCATCACCGGGGCGGTATCGACGAAAACCTTGATCTCGGCCCCCGTTTCTTCAACCAACCAGCGGCCCAGGCGTTTCAGGCGCTTTTTCACGAGATCATGGTAATCGCGCCCTTGGGCATAAACCGACACGGCGGCACGGTCGCGCTGGCGCAGTACGTCTAGCGGGTTGCCATCAGGCGTGTACACCTCGGCCAGCATGATGACCGACCGGGCCTGTGGCCACAGGGCCGCAGCAGACCCGCGCCAGCCCATGCGCTCGGCCATCCAGCCCATCTGACCATGCCGCCCCAGCGCCACAAAGTCAGACAAACGCTCGGCGGTATCAGGTGTGGCATCGGGCGCACAAATGCCCATTGCCGAAAATCCCTCGGCCAAGGCACGGGCGTGAAGCGTTTCGCGAAAGGGGTTTTCCACGGCGCCGGTCAGGCGGCCGCTTGCGGCGTGCGCTGCTCGGTCAAGATCGCATAAAGCTTGGCCGGGTCGGTATTGGCCCGTAGCTTGGCCACAACACCCGCATCGCGCATGGTGCGCGACACAAGCGCCAAAGCCTTTAGGTGATCAACCCCTGAATCCTTGGGTGCAAATAGCGCAAAGATCAAATCAGCGGGCTGGCGATCTACCGAATCGTAATCCAACGGCTTTTCCAGCCGCATGAACACACCAATGATCTTGTCCAACTCTTGCAAACGCGCATGCGGTAAGGCGACGCCATGGCCCACACCTGTGGGGCCAAGGCTTTCGCGTTCTTGCAGACCATCAATGGCGATGGATGCATTCAGACCATGAACTGCGGCCATTACCTCTCCGATCTCTTGGAACAGGCGTTTTTTACTGGTCAAATGGCTAACGATACGAACGGCACCGGGTGCCAAGATATGAGTTAGTTCCATGGTCCGCATTTATCCTACGCCACGATGGGCGCTTTATTTTGTATGTCGCGGGTCAATCCAACCGACATTTCCGTCATCGCGGCGGTAAACAACATTTACCCCGCCATGCTTTGAATTGCGGAACACCAGCATGCGCTGCCCTGCCAATTCCAGCTGCATGACCGCTTCGCCGACAGAGACTGTGGGAACCTTGGTTTCCATCTCGGCGATAATCATCGGCTGAAGTGACTCGGGCTCGTTATCCCCGTGATCCTCGTTCGCGGCGAGGATATATGAGGAACCGCCGTCAAATTCAACAGGCGATATACGGTCGCGGTGATGGTCACGCAAACGGCGCTTGTAGCGACGCAACTGCTTGTCCATCTTTTCGCGGCAGGATTCAAAGGCGGCGTAGATTTCCGAAGAGTGCCCCCGCGCCTGTGCCGTCAGGCCGGTCGACAGGTGGATCGTTGCTTCACAAATCAATTCGTGGCCTTCGCGTGAAAACACTACGATGGCTTCGGTCGGGCGCTGGGCGTATTTTTCAACTGTCTCTCCCAGCTCGGCCTTCACATGGGTTTGAAGCGCTTCACCAATGTCGATTTGTTTCCCGCTGATCTGATACCGCATAGTCCCTCCTTCTCGGTTCGACAAAGGGTCCCCGCACCTTGCAGGGGACCCTGCCGATGGGTGTTAGACACCGATCCAGTTAATAAAAATCTTTTGGTCTTGGGCAGTTACGCCAAGGAGCCAAAAGCATACGACTGGTTCGGTTCGTGCTAGCATCATAGGTATTTGGCGACACGAGAGGCGGGTTTGTCAATGGGGTCGTAGCAAATCTATTGATTTTCAGCGGCCAAACGCAATTATTGCAAACCCGTCAGGAGGTGCCAAAAATCAAGGGGTTGGATCAACCAATCCGAAAGTTTTGGCCCAAATACACACGGCGCACGTTTTCATCGCGCACCACCTCGTCCGTGGTCCCGCTCATCAACACCTTGCCATCGTGCAAGATATAGGCGCGATCAACGATTTCCAGCGTTTCGCGTACGTTGTGGTCGGTGATCAATACCCCAATCCCCCGGCGTTTCAGGTCGCTGACCAAATGCCGAATTTCACCAACGGCAATCGGATCAACCCCGGCAAAGGGTTCATCCAGCAGCAGGTATTTCGGATCGGCCGCCAAACAGCGTGCAATTTCAACGCGCCGCCGTTCACCCCCCGACAGTGCCAATGCGGGTGCGCGGCGCAGATGGGTGATCGAAAATTCAGACAGCAATTCTTCCAACCGCTCACGCCGTTTGTGGCGATCATCCAAGGTGATTTCCAAAACGGCGAGGATGTTATCCTCAACCGACAGACCGCGAAAAATGCTGACCTCTTGTGGCAGATAGCCGATACCAAGCCGGGCGCGCCGGTACATTGGCAAGGATGTAACGTCAAAGCCGTCGATCAAAACCTGCCCGCCTTCGGGCGAAACGAGGCCTGCAATTGCATAAAAACACGTCGTCTTGCCCGATCCATTTGGGCCAAGCAAAGCCACCACTTCGCCCCGGTTCAGGTGCATCGAAACATCGCGAATAACGGGGCGGTTCTTATAGCTTTTGCGCAGGCCCGCAATATGCAGCCCTGCATTTCCGTCCGTAACCGTCAAATCTGGCGCGGGCATCAGTTTTTGGCCTGACCCGGCTGAAAGACGGTTTGCACGCGGCCCTCCATCACACCAGTTCCGGCCTTCAGGTCGATCACCAGCTTTTGCCCGGACAATGCGTTGCCGCCTTGGGTCAGCAAAACATCACCCGTCATCACCACATCGCCCGTATCAATCGTATAGACAGCGTCACGCGACTCGGCGGCATCGGTTTGGTTGATCAGTGTTACGCCTTCACTGGCGAAAAGCTTGGAAATGCCTGTGCCATCGGCGGTATATTCCACCAAAACCCGGCCCGCAGACAGGCGCATTTCACCCTGTCCAACCAGCACATTGCCGGTAAAAACGGCAGTACCGTCGGCTTGGTTTACTGACAACTGATCTGCCGAAACTTCAACTGGAAGTGAGGTGTCTTGCTTTAATCCGCCAAACGCAACGCTTGCGCCTTGGGCCCAGCCCATTGCGGGGGTCAGGGCAAGCAATGCCAAAATTGTGGTAACTCGAAATGCCTGTAACATGCGCCGTCCTAATGCTCCGCCGTAAAAGTCTTATTGGCCTGAGGGTTTGTATATCAGCTTCACACCGTTTTTCAAAACAAGAACATAGGTGCCTGACCCGTCATTTGTCTGGACCAGTTCCATAGCGCCCGCAGCTAGATTGCCAACGGGGCCATGGCCTGCCACTGCGGTATCGCTGATCAGCGATGTGCGGTCCAAGGCGGCGGTCATCGCCTCACTCTGCAGCTCATATCCGGTCGATGTGGTAATCGTGACGCCGCCTTCGGCGATAAAGGCACTGTTCGCGCTATCAAGGGTGCCGCGGGCTGCCACCAGCCGCGCGCTTGACCCATCCGGTGGGTTCAGATCAGCGACGATGGCCTTGGCGTTGGCAGACGTGCCGTTGCCTTGGTCAGGCCGGGCCTCGCTTGCGGCGATGGTCAGGGCGGCACCGTCATCGGTGACGCCGGCCCAGGTTGGATTGGTCAGGCGGGGTTCGCGGATACGGTCTTCAACATCCACCTCGGCAAAAGGGATCGCGTCCGACGGGTCAATCGTGCGCGACACCAAAAACAGCGTGGACAAGATCGCAAGCGCCAGCAGCGGCAAGGCAACCTTTAGCCATGCAACGGCGGTCGAGTGGAGGTTGTTCTGCCCAGTCATTGCGTCCTCGGACGGGTAAAGGTTGAGGCCAACATAGGTACTGCGGGTGCCTGCGCCAAGTCTTGCCCAGCGTTAAGGGTGCCACGGTTAGTGGTGATAGATGTCCAGCGGTGTATCATATCCCATCAGGTCAAGTTCGGCGCGGGTGGGCAGGAAATGGAACAGGCGATTGGCGAGGTCCAGCCGCCCCTCACGGATCAACCGCGCCTCTAGCGCCTCTTTCAGCCTATGCAGGTAAAGCACGTCAGAGGCGGCATAGTCTTTTTGCGCCTCGGTCAGCTGGGCCGCGCCCCAATCCGAGGTTTGCTGCTGCTTGGAAACATCCACCCCGACCAGTTCTTGCAGCAGGTATTTCAGGCCATGCCGATCCGTAAATGTCCGCACCAGCCGCGAGGCGATTTTGGTGCACCAGACCGGAGCCGTGACCACGCCAAAGGCGTTTTGAAGGGCGGCCACATCAAACCGGCCAAAGTGAAACAGCTTGGTGACCGCAGGGTCCGTCAATAGCCGTTCCAGGTTCGGGGCCGAGGTCTGGCCCTTGGCAATCTGGACCAAATGGGCGTTGCCATCGCCTGAGGAAAGCTGGACCACGCAGAGCCTGTCCCGGCGGGGATCGAGGCCCATCGTTTCCGTATCAATCGCGACGATGGAGCCGAGGTTCAGCCCATCGGGAAGGTCGTTTTGATGCAGGTGAATGGTCATCTGGACAGGCTTTCAACTAA
>CBDTUV010000082.1:0-10177 GCA_965363575.1 uncultured Pseudorhodobacter sp.
TTGCGCAAAGGCTTGGCCAAAGCACGCCAACCGCCCTTGGCATGGGGTTCCATCAGCGTGACCTCAATCTTGGCAGATACCGGGCCTTGTGCGCTTTCGCGGTGGCGGTGGCCGATCAATCGGGCCGGAATAACGCGGGTATTGTTCAGCACCAAGCGATCGCCTTTGCGCAAAAGGCTTGTAAGATCAAATACATGTTTGTCTTGCAGCCCGTCACCCTCCACCACCAGCATCCTCGCCGATGTGCGGGGTCGCGCGGGCCTTGTCGCGATCAGGGTGTCCGGCAGATCAAAGTCAAAATCGTCAAGCTTCACTCACGTGGCTCCAATGTTGGTGGCGCGCTGCGGAAAATCTCACGAAACATGCCGGGGGTCAGGATGGATAGGGGGTTGACCGAAACGCTCGGCTCTTTGGCGGTGCCTTTGATGGTATAATTGAACCCAAACAGCCCTTCGCCTTTGCGGGTAAACATCGCGCCTATCCCGTTCAGAAAATAGACCGGGGACACAACGCCTTGCAAGTCCAACCGCTTGTTGTCAAACACATAAAGCCCGGATAAAGACACCCCAAGCGACGCCCCGGTGGCAGAGCCTTTCAAGATCTGAACCGCGCGCGGCCCGATACGAAAGCTGGCATCCGCTTGACTAAACAACAAGCCGGAACCATTCATCTGATCCAACAAGCCCACCACCGAAATGGCATTGATCAATTCGGCCATCGCGGGCGCTTTGCGAATGCGCACATTGCGGACTGACAGTTCACCGTCAAAACTGCCCGGCGCCCCGGTGGGGTTCAAAACCAGATCCATAGACCCGCCTTGTGCATTGGGAAATATCTTTGCCGCAGAAAAGACTGATCCTGCATCGGCAGATGTTATAC
The DNA here is from genome assembly GCA_965363575.1 of uncultured Pseudorhodobacter sp. GTDB lineage: Bacteria > Pseudomonadota > Alphaproteobacteria > Rhodobacterales > Rhodobacteraceae > Pseudorhodobacter. The sequence goes on from CBDTUV010000082.1 coordinate 880, forward strand.
GTACCGCGGTCCCGTTGCGGGCAGGCACAAGGCTGCCACCGATCGGAGTTTGCCCGTTCAGACGCCCTGCAAAATCACCTTCAACCCCGTTTGCGCGCGGGGTGATCGTGCTGCGAAACGCGGTCAGGACAAGGCCTTTTGCCACAGTCACCTCGTCCAGCCGCAGCGTGATCGGGCCGCCGGTATTGCCGCCGCCACCCGCGCGGCGGTTGGGCAATCCACGCAGATCCACCCGCCCCCCCGTCACCACTATTGCGGGCGCGCGACCTGCCCCCTGGCCCTTTAATGTTGCCGCAGCATTCAGCCAAGTTCCCAAGCGAACGGATGAGAATTTGGCCTCGTTCAGCCCACCATCGGCGGCAAGGCTGATGGTACCCGCAGCAGTCAGGCCCGCGGCGTCAAGCGCAATGGCATCAACAAAGGCGGGTTTGCCCAAGGTGATATCCAGCGCCAGTTGCCCTTTACTGGCGGCAGGTTTGGCCCAGCCAAGCGCGGGGATCGCCATTCCAACCCCTGCCAGATCAGACCGCAGGGCCAGCACAGGGCTTTGGCCCGTCTGTAAGTCAATCGTAACCGCCGCCGTGCCGCGCCCAGAAATCAAACCATCAGGCAAGGTGACCCCAAATGCTGCCGCCGCATCAGGGCTAAACTCAGCGGAACCTTCTATCTTCGATTGCCCTTTGTAATCTGGCCCAAAAGATTTGGAAAACTGCCCGTCAAATGGCACCGATTGCAGCGTACCCTTTCCCGCGATCTGCATGCCCGTTGGCGTGACATGTACGCCCAGCCTATCGGCGCGCAACTCCCGCCCCGGCACTAAAATATCCGATGAAAATCCGGTGATCTGACCCGTCACATCAAAATCAACATCCCCGATTTTGACCCCTTTGCGCAGAGGTGTCAAAATCGTCGCCACAACATCCGCCCGGCCTTTGCCCAAATCGGTTGGCAGCTTGGCTTTGCTCATAAACTCAAACGGCTTTTCGTCCAAAATCGACAACGCGGCAGGCAGATCCCCCACCGCCTTCAAATCAATCCGTGCTTGGGCGGGTTTTTGCGTTACATCCGGCACCGCAAAAACCGACCCTGCCGCATCAATCCGCCCGCCCGATTTGGCAGTCACAAAGCCTTCTTCCAGCACCATCGTATAGGATTTGCCTTGCACCACCGAATAGCCGCGCCCGCCCTCTATCGGTGGCAAGCTTCGCAAAAACCGCACATCGACACCCGAAAAGTCATAGCCCAGCGAAAAGATCGTCTCAGCCTCGGGCGCCAAACGAAATCCAGCACGGACGTTGGACAATTCGCCTTGCTGAACATTTTCAGCAACCCAAGCGCGGGTTCGGGGAACAACCTGCGGCGGCCACAGCGCCAACAGCCGGTCATGCGGAATTTGGTCAAGCTGGGCGTTTACGGCGACCGACCAGCCCTTGGCATCAGCCTCCACACGACCAGACGCAAGCAAATGCTGGCCTTGATGGGTCAGGCTCGCCTGTCCGATATCAATGCCAAACGGGGCCAAGCGCACGCGAAAATCCAACGCGCCTTGGTCAAACTGAACGGGTTTATCCAGCACGCCTTCGGGATCGATTTGCAGGTTTTCAATCTGGATCTGGGCCAGAATTTCTTGGGGAATTTGGGTCGTAACGCCCGGCAGATAGGCATGGCCTGATGCCGTTAGCGCAATATCCTTGCTGGTCACAGTCGCTGCGCGCAAATCAAGCCGTTCGCGGGCCGGATCATAGCCGAAAAACAACGACGCACCTTCAAAGGCAACGGGTTTGGTTTGCGGCGTTGGCCGCAGCGCGCCTTTGTCTAACGTCAAGGACGCATCCAATGACGACAACGCGCCTTTTGCGTCCAGTGTTGAGGCGATTTGCCCCGAGATCGGCGCATCCAGCACCGCAAGCCATGCCAAAGGGGCCGCTTGGGTCGCAATATCGGCAGCGGCCACGCGGTCAACCGTGACGGTCATGCGCGCACTGGCATCGGCCTTGGCCGCAATGAGCGTGACCACAGCCGAGGCAGAATTGGTTTGCCCACCGTTGACCGACATCCCAAATTCAATCGCCAACTCATCCGCACGGTTGCCCAGTTGCAAGCGCCCGTCGCCCAGCTCCCACATGCGCCCCAGCATTTGGTCGTCTATCGTCAGGCTCAGCGCTTGCGCCTCAACCCGCTGCAAATAGGACAAGACGGGATGTTCGGACAAAGTCACCAAGGTGGACACCACCCCTGACAAGCCAACGATGGGGCGGGGTTTCATGTTCAGGTTCAGCGCCACATCAAATTGCCCATCGGCAAGCCTGCGCAGATGCATCGCCCCGCCAACCACCCGCAAACTGCGCAAACGCACCTTGCCTTGTACCAAGGCTGTCGGATCAATCGCCACCCGCAATTCCGGCAACGACAGAAAGGTCGCGCCATCCGCTTCCAGCAAGCGAACATCTTCCAGCCGTAAGCGCGGCACCCAATCCTCGTCCACCACAAACACCGCCCCGCCAATCGACAAAGATGCGGCATCGCCGGTGATATCGCGCAAAGTTGTGTTAACGCGGGCCTCTGCCTCAACCACCGCCCAAACCGGCAGGCGGATCAGCTTGCCCGACAGCGCAAGCCCTGCAAACAGCCCCGCCAATGTCAGGAACATCAAGGTCGGGAACAGCCAATAAGTCCCCCAGCGATGCGGCCTGTGATAGCGCTTGACCCTTGGTGGCCTTGTGTGGGCAGGGTCGGCCACGGCGTCATAAGGCGCGGGCTGCACCTTTTGCTCGTCTGGGGCCACAGGACCGATAAAGTCTTGGTCACCTGTCTTGGGGCCATCAAGATCCGCGATCGGATCTGTCATCGCAGCATTGCCCTTTTTTCTTTACCCTGTTGTCCTGACGGGATTTGCCTTTATCTTTGCCCAAAGGCAACCCAAAGCCAAACACAGCTTTGCGAACAGGAGAATGACATGCCCGAGACTGGCACAACCGACACGGGGAACATGGCCCCCGATTTCACCCTTCCGCGCGATGGTGGCACCATGCTCACCCTGTCTGCCCTGCGCCCCAAACCTGTTGTCGTTTATTTTTATCCCAAAGATGATACCAGCGGCTGCACCATTGAGGCCAAGGATTTCACTACGTTGGCCCCCGATTTCGCAGCGGCTGGTGTGACGGTAATCGGGATTTCCAAAGACAGCGTTAAATCGCATGACAAGTTTGTGGCAAAACACGATCTGGGCGTGATCCTTGTGTCGGACGAAGCCGGGCAGGCTTGTGAGGATTTCGGCGTTTGGGTGGAAAAGCAGATGTATGGCAAAACCTATATGGGCATTGAACGCGCGACCTTTCTGATTGGCGGCGATGGCCGAGTTTTGAAGGCATGGCGCAAAGTCAAAGCCAAAGGTCATGCCGAAGAGGTTTTGGCGGCCGTGAAAACCTTATGACCCAAAGCGTGGCCGATCAGACCCTAGCCAATATGGCGTTAGAAGTGTTGAGCACCGCCGATGGGCGCGCAAAAACCGCCCTAGGGCGCAAACATGCGGCCACATGGTTGGCTGCGCGCGCGGCGGGCGAACCTCTTGCTATCGGGGTGGCTGCCCCACCTTTGCGCCCTGCCCGGCCGCCCTTACCCGAACTCCTCTCGCCCCGCGATATGCCCCGCCGTAGGCCGGGTTCGCCCACTGGCCGCATCGCCTTGCTTCATGCCGTGGCGCATATTGAACTGAACGCGGTCGATCTGCATTGGGATATTATCGCGCGTTTCACCCATGTTCCCATGCCCTTGGGCTATTACGACGACTGGGTCCGCGCCGCTGATGATGAGGCCAAGCATTTCAATCTGATGTGCGATTGCCTTGAAGGGTTGGGCAGCCATTACGGCGCTTTGCCCGCCCATGCCGGCATGTGGCGCGCCGCCGAGGATACAAAAGATGACCTGATGGGACGGCTTGCTGTGGTGCCGATGGTGCTTGAAGCGCGCGGTCTTGATGTCACACCGGGGATGATCGCGCTGTTTGAAAAGGCGGATGATGCAGCAGCGATTGCCGCCCTGAAAACCATCTACAGCGAAGAGGTTAGCCATGTCGCATACGGTTCAAAATGGTTCAACTGGCTGTGTGGGCGCGATGGTCTGGACCCCAAAGAAACGTTTCACAGCCTCGTGCGCCGATATTTCCACGGCACCCTCAAACCGCCCTTCAATGAAGAAAAACGCGCTGACGCGGGCCTGCCCCCTGATTTCTACTGGCCCTTGACCGAACGCGATGAAGAAGAGGATGCGGCAAGAATACCATGATTTTTCGGCGGGTTTCTGCCTGTTTCGTCCCTGAACGGGGTTGGGTTAGCTTTCTGGGGTCAAAAATCTTGCACCCAAGGCCATGGCTTTGTATCCATGCCCACGACAGCGCGCGTCGGGATTAGCCCGGAACGTGCCGTTGCAGGATCAACAAGACCGGAAAATGTTCAGTGCTGAAGCGACTTTCTTATCGGATCAATGGGGTTGTCGGGCGCTATTTCCCTGAACAACGGCTGTTTCTGAAATCCGATACTGACACGCGCTTTATCCGCTTGCCCCCGATGACCCAAGCGGTTGCCGTGACTGGGGCGGCCCTGTTTCTAGGTTGGACGATTCTCGCGACATCGATCTTGCTGATGGAATCAATTTCTGCCGGATCAGGCCGCGAACAGGCCCAACGCCAACAAACGCTTTATGAGGCGCGGCTGAACGCTTTGTCCGCGGACCGCGATCTGCGCGCCGAAGAGGCGGTTCGCGCCCAAGAACGCTTTAACCTCGCGCTGAAAGAAGTCAGCGACATGCAGGCGCGGCTTTTGGCGTCCGAGGATGGCCGCCGTGAGATGGAAACCGGGGTGGATGTGATTCAAAGCACTCTGCGTCGCACCATTAAAGAACGCGATGAGGCGCGCGGCGCACAAGAAACACTGACCGCTTCCTTACAAGAACAAACCGGCTCTGGCCAAACCGCTGCAGGCCGCGAACGCGATGCCTCCTCTACGGTTGAGATTTTGGCCGAAGCCTTGTCTGGAACGGCCCAACAGCGCGACAGTATGGCCGTTGTGGCCACGGCGGCACGCGAGCAAACCGACACGTTGGCCACCCAAAAACGCGCGCTTGAAGCCAAAAACGACGTGATCTTTACCAAGCTGGAAGAGGCCGTCAGCATTTCGATGGGGCCGTTGGACAAAATGTTCCGCTCGGCCGGCATGTCGCCGGATGATCTGCTGCGCACGGTCAAGCGCGGCTATTCGGGCCAAGGCGGGCCGTTAACCCCCTTCTCGCTGTCGACAAAAGGCGAAACCCTGAGCAATGATGAAATCCGTGCCAATGCCATTTTGCAAGGCTTGGACCGGATGAACCTTTACCGCTTGGCCGCAGCCAAATCACCCTTTGCCACGCCGATCAAATCGGCCTTCCGCTTTACCTCGGGCTTTGGCTATCGGCGTGACCCCAAAGGGGCTGGTACGCGGATGCACACCGGCACAGATTTCGCCGCCTCTTACGGCACACCGATTTATGCCACTGCTGACGGTGTTGTGACCCATGCTGGCTGGAATTCGGGCTATGGTCGTCAAGTAAAGATCCAACACGAGTTTGGAATTGAGACGAGCTATGCCCATCAATCAAATATCCGCGTCAAAGTTGGACAAAGGGTATCGCGTGGCGACCGTATCGGTGATATGGGGAATTCGGGCCGGTCTACCGGCACTCATCTTCACTACGAGGTTCGGATCGGGGGCAAACCTGTTAACCCGATGACCTTTATCAAGGCAGCGACAGATGTTTTCTAAAAGTAAAATCAACGAACCCGGTCCCAAGGCCGAGGCAGACAAAACCCGCCCATCCGAGCCTGCTGCGCGCAGCTCGATGGATTTCACGTCTTCTGCGCCCAAAACCAAGCCTGCGGCTTCGGTTTTGTCCTCGGATCTGACGATCACCGGCAACCTGCGCACGACTGGCGATATTCAGGTTGAAGGCACGATCGAAGGCGATATCCGCGCGCATTTGCTGACCGTTGGCGAAACCGCCACGATCCGCGGTGAAATCGTGGCCGATGATATCGTGGTCAATGGCCGTGTGATTGGCCGCGTGCGTGGGCTGAAAGTCCGTCTCACCTCCACCGCGCGGGTTGAGGGTGACATCATCCACAAAACCATCGCCATCGAATCGGGTGCGCATTTCGAAGGGTCGGTCCAGCGTCAGGATGATCCTTTGGCAACCGGTCGCGCAGTTGCGGGCCAAGCAGCCCCGTCTGCGGCCCCGATGCAACAGTCAGCGACACCAAAACCATCCAGCAGCCAAGACTAGGGCTCCTCAGTGGTATAAATTCGAAAGGGCACCCCGCGACGGGTGCCTTTTTTCGTGCTCAGTCATTCAAAGCTGTTTCAAGCCAGCGCGCGCCGATACAAATGCCACGTAGCGTGACCCAATAAGGGCAAGGTTACGAACAGACCCAAAAAGCCAAAGGCGATGCCCAGAAACAATAGGGTCGCGATCACTATACCCCAAACCAACATAACTTTGGGGTTCGTCAAAACCACAGACACGGAAGCGATCATCGCTGTCACAAAATCAACTTCTCTGTCCAACAAAAGCGGCAGGCTGACCACGGTCAACGCAAACAACACGCCTGAAAATATCGCCCCGACCAGAGTGCCAATCAGCAACATCATCGCCCCATTGGCCGTGAAAAACACGTCCAAGGACGTGCTGATATTGGTCATCGCTTGCAATCCCATGAACAGCGCAAAAATCATATGCGCCAGAAAATTCCAAAACAAAAAGAAGACCACAATCACCACAGCAATCGACGGGATTTGCCGATCCTTTTGCCGCATAATCACCCCAAGAATGGCAGACCAACTTAGTGCTTCGCCTGTCTCAAGCCTGCGGCTCACCTCATAGATCCCGCAGGCGATGAAGGGGCCAAGGATAGGGAAACCCGCCGCGGCAGGCAGCGTCCACCAAATCTGCCCAGTCGCAGTCAGTGCGTAAAGGATCAACCAGCCTCCCGCCACATAGACCGCGGCAAAGAACAATCCAAACAATGGCGCCGCCCGAAAATCGGCCCACCCTGCGACAAGAGCGGCCCGCAAGTCGTCCATCTCAAGGATCAACGCCTCTGGTTTTTTGGCAGCTTGGGTCGGCGGATGGGACATTAAAACCTCCTGAACACGTCAAGCAAAAGCCTAACGCCGCGGGCGGCTGTCGCAAACATCTATTTGAAATACCGGCAAATTTATCCCGATGGGAACGCAGCTTTAGTCGTTGGCATTCGCCTCGGCGCGCGATTTTCCGGACACATCCATAGCAAGCGTGGCGGCCATGAACTTATCTAAATCGCCGTCCAATACCCCTTGGCTATCGGATGTTTCGACACCGGTCCGCAAGTCTTTGACCATCTGATACGGCTGCAAAACATATGACCTGATTTGGTTGCCCCAGCCCGCATCGCCCTTGCTTTCATGCGCCGCGTTGATCGCCGCATTCCGCTTGTCCAGCTCCACCTGATACAGACGCGACCGCAAGGCGTTCATTGCAATTTCGCGGTTCTGGTGCTGTGATTTCATCGAAGATGTCACCACAATATTCGTCGGCAAGTGGGTAATCCGCACCGCCGAGTCTGTGGTGTTCACATGCTGCCCACCCGCCCCCGAGGAGCGGTAGGTGTCGATGCGTATATCTTTGTCGGGGATATCAATTTCAATATTGTCGTCCACTACCGGATAGACCCAAACCGACGAAAACGAAGTGTGGCGCCGCGCTGCGCTGTCATAAGGGCTGATCCGAACAAGGCGGTGAACGCCCGATTCCGACTTTAGCCAGCCATACGCATTGGGGCCAGAAATCTTGTAGGCCGCCGATTTGATGCCAGCCTCTTCACCGTCCGACATCGACTGCAATTCAACCTTATAGCCTTTTTTCTCGGCCCACCGCACATACATCCGCGCCAGCATCGACGCCCAGTCACAGCTTTCCGTGCCACCTGCGCCGGCGTTAACCTCTAGGAACGTATCATTGCCATCAGCTTCGCCGTTCAAGAGCGCCTCCAGCTCTTTGCCACGCGCCAGCTCCAACAGGTCTTTCAACGCCGTTTCAGCCTCAGTCACGATCTCGGCGTCATCTTCGGCTTCGCCCATCTCAATCAGCTCGACATTGTCGCGCAGGCCCGTTTCAATCAATTGATAGGTCGATAACTGGTCCAGCACAGCCTGCCGCTCACGCATCAGCTTTTGCGCCTTGGCGGGGTCATTCCACAAATCAGGATCCTCGATCATGGCGTTGAACTCTTCAAGCCGATGCGGCGCGGTTTCCAAATCCATGCGCTGGCCCAAAAGGGCCAATGATTTGCGGATGGTTTCCACATTGGACTGGGTCTCGGCGCGCATAGGAATTCCTTGAAGTCTGGGTCAGATTTGTATCAGCTAGGCTCAGGCTGGGTGATAACGATTCATACGGGCGCGAGCAAGGGCGCCCTCTCCCTCACAATCCCCGAGCCGCTAATATAGCCCACCTGAACTGAGCGTGCCAAAATCAGCCTTCTTGGGCAGAACCTTGGTTTTGCCGCTGGATGTCGTCACTGTTTGGCTGGTCGCCGACGCGTTTTCGGTTTCCCCGTAAGCATAAAGCGGCAAGTTGGACCCCATGCCAAATCCACCATCAACCATCATGCCAAAGCTGGTGATCGGGTCATCCCCTTCACGGAAGTATTCCGATATTACATTGTCACCACTGGCATTGTCCGACAATACCGCCCCGGTAAACCGGTCAATTTTCTTGAAATACCCACCCGGTGGCACCTTGAACTTGGTCCCACCATATTTTGCTACGGCCTTTTTCATAAACCGCTCAAACACCGGCCCGCAGGTCGTACCACCATAGGCAGCACCCATGCTGCGCGGATTGTCATAACCGATATAACACCCCGCCGAGATATTGGACGAAAATCCAACAAACCAAACGTCTTTGGCGTCATTCGTAGTACCGGTCTTGCCTGCAATCGGCACCGGCAGGTTGATGCCCCGTGCTGTACCGCGCAGCACAACACCTTCCATCATTGAGGTAAGCTGATAGGCCGTAATCGCATCCATCACCCGCTCGCGGCTCGACGTGATATCGGGCAACTCATTGGGGTTCAAAGATGCCAATTGGCAATCATCGCATTTGCGCTGGTCGTGGCGATAGATGGTGCGGCCATAGCGGTCCTGCACCCGGTCCACCAGTGTCGGTTCCACCCGCTCACCGCCATTGGCAAACATCGCATAGGCCGCAACCATCTTGAACAAGGTGGTTT
>CBDTUV010000083.1:0-10100 GCA_965363575.1 uncultured Pseudorhodobacter sp.
TAATGTGCTAAGTGATGTCGAGCAGGGTTTCATCGAAGTGGTCAACGAGGGACTGAAGTGTCCTAAGCGCAACATCGGCGATGTCTTGCTCAAGATCTTCGCGCCAGACGGACCAAATTGGGTAAGCAAAAATGGGCGCGTCGGGCACAAGATGTAGCGTGCCATCATCCAAATGCTTCTTTACATAGCGTGCCGGAAGGTAGGCAGCACAGCGGCGATTGATGATATAGAGCGCCGACAGCACCCCCATATCTAGTGTTAGGCCGGGATTGGTGAGATGGGGAAAGTGCAGTTGATGGAAGTTCAGGAATTCGGGCGACCAATCTACATAGGCGTAGTGACCGACGAGGTGGTCGATGGTTGGATTGGGCCAAGAGGCGACGAGAATCAGCTCTTCATCCGTCACCTTTTCGATGCGCAGGCCCGCGCGGAGGGTGGGTTGATAAGTGAGCGCGATTTCCATCACGCCTTCCACCATAGAGCGGGTCAGGCTGGCGGGCATGCCAAGTTCACCGCGAATCGACAGGTCGGGAAACTCGGCGCGCAACGCGTCGATCCAGCGAAAGCCAAGCCGGGGCCAGAGGGCCGTTTGCGCGCCGATGGTCAGAGAGCGGGTGAAACCTTCGGGGATGGCGACGTGTTGGCGGGCCTGTTCCCAGTTGCGCAAAAGGAGTTGCGCGAAGGGTTCAAATTCGGACCCCGCCCCGGTGAGTTGCGCACCCGCCTTGGAGCGGATGAAAAGCGGGCGGCCCAGTTGGTCCTCTAATCGCTGGATGCGCAAGGAAACGGCGGATTGGGTGACGAAAAGCCGCTCTGATGCCGCGGCAAACGAGCCGGTGGTCGAGACTTCCATAAAGGTGCGGATCAGGTTGAGGTCCATGCAAGTGATTTGACGCGGGTGGTGGAGGATTGGCAAGGGGGATTGGGGATGCACCCACCCCACGCTGCCTCCCAGACTCTCCTTGCAATTGGGGAGGGGGTGGCCTATATCCCCATCAACAGCTGTTTCAGGGTCCAAACCTGAAGCTACCGGAACCTGACGCGGGCCTGTGGGCCCGTTTTTTGTTTTGGGATACCTTTTGCCAATGGATACCCCCTGATGTCTGACCTGATTGCCAAAACTGCGATTGATCGTCGCCTCGCCGAGATTGTGACCCCTGCCATTGAGGATTTGGGGTTTGAACTGGTGCGTATTCGGTTGATGAGCGGCAAGTTGAAGATTTTGCAGATCATGGCGGACCGGCCGGATGGCGGGATTATCGTTGAGGATTGCGCGACGATTTCGACCGCTGTGTCGGCGATTTTGGACGTGGAAGACCCGATTGAGGATAACTATACGCTTGAGGTATCCTCCCCCGGCATTGACCGCCCGCTGACCCGGTTGAAGGATTTCGACATGTGGGCTGATTATGAGGCGCGGATTGAAACGACCGAGTTGATCGATGGCCGCCGCCGGTTCAAAGGCATTTTGCGCGGGATTGAGGGCAATGAGGTGCTGATCGAGATGGAAGACGGCAAGGAAACCGTGACCATCGGGTTGCAGTTTGACTGGTTGTCGGATGCCAAGTTGGTTTTGACCGATGATTTGATCGCGGAAATGCTGCGGCAGAAAAAGGCGAGCGGCAATTATGATGCGAATGATTTTGACGAGATTGAAGAATCCGAAGGGGATGAGGCTGAATTGGCCGAAGACACCCCTGTAACGAAACACTAACGGCAACAGCCGACCTTCGGGAGAGAGACTATGGCGATTACCTCTGCAAACCAGCTTGAACTGTTGCAAACGGCCGAAGCCGTTGCGCGCGAGAAGATGATTGACCCTGATCTGGTCATTCAGGCGATGGAAGAATCGCTCGCCCGTGCAGCAAAGTCCCGTTACGGGGCCGAGTTGGACATTCGCGTGGCGATTGACCGCCGCACAGGGCGCGCCACGTTTACGCGGGTGCGCACGGTTGTGGCCGATGATGAGGTCGAAAATTACCAGTCCCAGATGAACGTCAAGGATGCAAAGGCGCATTTGGCGGACCCGCAGATCGGTGATCTGATTGTTGAAGAAGTGCCGCCCGTGGATTTGGGCCGGATTGCCGCCCAAAGCGCCAAGCAGGTTATCTTGCAAAAGGTGCGTGAGGCCGAGCGTGACCGTCAGTATGAAGAATTCAAGGACCGCAAAGGCACGATCATCAATGGTCAGGTCAAGCGCGAAGAATATGGCAATATCATCGTGGATATTGGCCGTGGCGAAGCGATTCTGCGCCGGAACGAAAAGATTGGCCGCGAATCCTATCGCCCGAACGACCGTATCCGTTGCTACATCAAGGATGTGCGCCGTGAGGCCCGTGGGCCGCAGGTATTCCTGTCGCGCACCGACCCGCAGTTCATGGCCGAGCTGTTCAAGATGGAAGTGCCAGAGATTTACGACAATATCATCGAGATCAAGGCCGTTGCCCGTGATCCGGGTAGCCGTGCGAAAATCGCTGTGATTTCTTATGATAACTCGATTGACCCTGTGGGGGCTTGCGTTGGTATGCGCGGTTCCCGTGTGCAGGCCGTTGTGAACGAATTGCAGGGCGAAAAGATCGACATCATTCCGTGGAATGAAGATCAGGCGACGTTCTTGGTGAACGCATTGCAGCCGGCCGAAGTGAGCAAGGTTGTGATCGACGAAGAAGCGGGCAAGATCGAAGTTGTTGTGCCGGACGAGCAGCTGTCGCTGGCGATTGGTCGCCGGGGCCAGAACGTGCGTTTGGCCAGCCAGTTGACCGGCTTGGACATTGATATCGTGACTGAGACCGACGAATCGGCACGCCGCCAAGCAGAGTTTGCCGAGCGGACCGGGCTGTTCATGGAAACTTTGGACATCGACGAAATGATGGCGCAACTTTTGGTGGCCGAAGGGTTTGTAACCCTTGAAGAGGTTGCCTATGTAGAAACCGAAGAATTGCTGTCGATTGACGGGTTTGATGAAGGGACTGCGGGCGAGTTGCAGACCCGTGCGCGCGAATACCTTGAAGCCGCCAATACCAAAGCGATGGAGGCCGCACGGGCCTTGGGCGTAGAGGATAGTTTGGTTAACTTTGAAGGGCTTACCCCGCAAATGCTGGAAGCCCTTGCCAATGACGGCATCAAGACGCTGGAAGATTTCGCGACGTGCGCCGACTGGGAATTGGCCGGTGGCTGGACCACGGAAAAGGGTGTGCGCGTCAAGGACGAAGGCGTGTTGGAAAAATTTGACGTGAGCCTGGAAGAGGCGCAAAATCTGGTTATGACCGCGCGGGTTATGCTGGGTTGGGTTGATCCGACCGAGCTTGCAAGCGCGGATGACAGTGAAGACGACGCCGAGGAGGAAGAAGCCTAAGGGCTTCTGACCGATATGGCGCGCGGGGGGCGGGACAAAGACCGTGAGGATGGGCCGGAGCGCCGGTGCATCGTTACGGGCGAAAGCCAGCCTAAGGCGGGGTTGATCCGCTTTGTGGTTGGGCCTGATGCGCAAGTGGTGCCAGATATTATGGGCCGCTTGCCGGGGCGGGGGATGTATGTCGCCGCCGACCGCGATGCGATTGCCAAGGCCGCGACCAAGGGGCTGTTTTCCCGCGCGGCCAAGCAAGTGGTTAAGGCACCCGAAGGGCTGGCCGAACAGGTAGAGACCCTTTTGGCGCGGCGTGTCATTGAGTTGTTGAGCCTTGCGCGCAAAGCAGGGCAAGCGGTGACGGGTTACGAAAAGGTTAAGGACTGGTTGGTGAAGGGGCAAGCGATTGCCTTGGTTCAAGCCAGTGACGGGTCGGAACGTGGCAAATCAAAGCTGCGCCCACCCGAACGCAAGAACGGGTTCATCGGCTGTCTGACCTCTCAGGAAATGGGTTTGGCATTCGGGCGGGAACATGCGATACACGCGGCGCTTGCCGCTGGTGGACTCGGACTTCGTGTTGTAGAGGAAGCGGCAAGGCTTGCGGGTTTCCGTGAGCAAGCAGGCGGGACGACCGCCGATGAGGATAGACAAGACGCATGAGCGATACAGACGGTAAAAAACCCCTCGGCCTTGGTGGCACCCCCCGTTCGGGTCAGGTGAAGCAAAGTTTTAGCCATGGCCGCACGAAAAGTGTTGTTGTGGAAACGAAGCGCAAGCGCGTTGTCGTGCCAACGAAACCCGGAACACCCGGCGCTGCCCCCGCAGCGGGTGGCAAAACGCATTTGGGCGATCCGTCCAAGCGGCCCGCAGGCATTTCAGATGTCGAGATGGAGCGCCGCCTGACGGCTTTGCGCGCCGCCAAAGCCCGCGAGGCAGATGATGCCTTGCGCCGCGCTGCCGATGACCTTGCGCGCGAAGAAGATCGTGCGCGCAAGCGTGAAGAGATTGAAACCAAAGAGCGCGAAGACCGCGAGCGCGAAGATGCGCTGCAAGCCCGCGCCGATGAAGAAGCCCGCGTAAAGGCCGAAGCCGAAGCCGATGCCAAGCGCATTGAAGCGGCCAAAGCAGCGCCACGGCCCAAGCCGTCGGCCAGTGCCGCCACCCCCGCGGTGGATGAGCGTGGCCCAATGGGTGCCAAGCCTGGCCTTGCCCCGGCCCGCAGCAAAACCGACCGCGACCGCGACAGCCGCGCCGACGATGGTGGCCGTGGCAAAGCCAAGGCCGCCGAAGACAGCCGCCGCACAGGCCGCCTGTCGTTGAACGATGCGCTGGCCGGTGAAGGTGGGCGCACTCGGTCCATGGCCGCGATGAAGCGCAAGCAGGAAAAGGCCCGTCAAAAGGCGCTTGGCCAGCAGGCGCGCCCTGAAAAGCAAGTACGTGATGTGAAAGTGCCGGAAACCATTGTGGTTTCGGAACTGGCAAACCGTATGGCCGAACGCGCCGCCGATGTGGTGAAAAGCCTGATGAAAATGGGCTTGATGGTCACGATGAACGAGCCGATCGACGCTGATACTGCCGAATTGGTGATCGAAGAATTCGGCCACAAGATGGTCCGGGTTTCGGATGCCGACGTTGAACAGGTGATTGAATCGGTTGCGGATGCGCCCGATGATTTGCTGCCGCGTGCGCCGATTGTGACGATCATGGGCCATGTCGACCACGGCAAGACCAGCCTTTTGGATGCAATTCGCAAGGGCAGCACGGCGGGCGGCGAAGCTGGCGGGATTACCCAGCATATCGGTGCCTATCAGGTGAAAACCGAAGCCGGTGCTTTGCTGACCTTCCTGGATACCCCCGGCCACGCGGCGTTTACGTCGATGCGGGCACGTGGGGCGCAAGTGACCGATATCGTGGTGTTGGTGGTTGCGGCAGATGATGCCGTGATGCCGCAGACGATTGAAGCGATCAAGCATGCTAAGGCTGCGAAAGTGCCGATGATTGTGGCCATCAACAAGATGGACAAGCATGACGCCAACGCCACCAAAGTGCGCACCGATCTATTGCAGCACGAAGTTGTGGTTGAGGCGATGTCTGGCGATGTGCAGGATGTTGAACTCTCGGCCAAAACCGGCATGGGTATCGACAAGCTGCTCGAAGCGATTGCTTTGCAGGCGGAAATTCTGGAGCTGAAGGCCAACCCGAACCGGTCGGCCGCAGCGGCAGTGATTGAAGCCAAGCTGGACGTGGGCCGTGGCCCTGTTGCGACCGTATTGGTCAGCAACGGTACGCTGCGCCGTGGCGATATCTTTGTTGTGGGTGAGCAGTGGGGCAAGGTCCGTGCGCTGATCGACGATAAGGGCGACCGTGTAGAAGAAGCTGGCCCATCGACCCCGGTCGAAGTGCTGGGCCTGTCGGGTACGCCTGCCGCCGGTGACGTGCTGAACGTGGTGGAAACCGAAGCGCAGGCGCGGGAAATCGCGACCTATCGTGAGAAAGCCGCCAAGGACAAGCGCGCCGCGATCGGGGCTGCAACGACGCTGGAGCAGTTGATGGCGAAAGCCAAGGCTGACAAGGATGTGTCCGAGCTGCCGATTATCGTAAAGGCCGATGTGCAGGGTTCTGCCGAGGCTATCGTGCAAGCGATGGAGAAAATCGGCAATGATGAGGTGCGCGTGCGCGTATTGCATTACGGCGTAGGTGCGATTACCGATTCGGATGTTGGTTTGGCAGAAGCGTCAAACGTGCCGATCATCGGCTTTAACGTGCGGGCCAATGCGTCGGCCCGTCAGTCGGCGAACCAAAAGGGTGTGGAAATCCGCTATTACTCGATCATTTATGATCTGGTGGATGACATTAAAGATGCGGCCTCGGGCCTGTTGAAGGCCGAAGTGCGCGAAACCTTTATCGGTTATGCGACGATTAAAGAGGTGTTCAAGGTGACGGGCATCGGCCAAGTGGCCGGTTGCATCGTGACCGAAGGCGTTGCGCGCCGTTCGGCTGGTGTGCGCTTGCTGCGTGACGATGTGGTGATCCATGAAGGCACGCTGAAAACGCTGAAGCGCTATAAGGATGAAGTGAAAGAGGTTATCTCGGGCCAGGAATGTGGCATGGCGTTTGAACGCTATGAAGACATTCGCCAAGGCGACGTGATCGAAATCTTTGAGCGTGAAGAGGTGGAGCGCCGTTTGGCGTGATCCTTTGAGCGGGAATTGAAAAGGCCGGGCAAATTGCCCGGCCTTTTGCATTTGGTGCTGACGCGATTATGGTGTGGTCCTGGTCACGTTGGTTTCAATCCGATCTCGAGATTTACGGGTCGGCATGATAGGTTTTCCGACGTAGTTTTTTTCATCGACGCGGACGATGATATTGCCATTCGGCAATTGACCAACTTGCAGTCCTTGCACGGACACGCAGCTTCCCAGTGTTATCGTTCGCAGCATTGCTAATTCCCCAAACCAGCTATCGCGTTAAGATAAGGTTAATTTTTCATTAATCTAGCAAATATTTAGGGATTAGGTGCATTTTGGAAACAATTATTGGCGGTGCTAGAGCCAATCGCGCAGAATTGGGATCAGCGGCAGGTCAGCCGGGGGCATTGGGTAGTCGCGCAGGTTTTCGGGGCGGACCCAAGCAAGGGTCTGACCTTCGCGGCCAGTGGCTATTCCTTGCCATTTGCGGCAGGCAAACAGTGGCATAAGCAGGTGGAAATCGGGATAGGCGTGGCTTGCGAAAGTGAGGGGCGCAAGGCAGGAGGCCCATGTGTCGATGCCGAGTTCCTCTTGCAGTTCACGGATCAGGGCTGCTTCGGGGGCCTCGCCGGGTTCGACCTTGCCGCCCGGAAATTCCCACAGGCCCGCGAGGGATTTGCCGGCGGGGCGTTGGGCGAGGAGGACGCGGCCATCGGGGTCAATGAGGGCCACGGCGGAGACGAGGATGATTTTCATGGGATGAGGCCTTTTGCGCCGGTCGTTTTGGGTCGGCGCTGGGGGGCTTCACGCCCCCCAGACCCCCTGTGAGGTATTTTCACCAAGATGAAATTAAGACCGGTAATCGGCGTTGATGTCGATGTAGCCGTGGGTGAGGTCGCAGGTCCAGACGGTTTTGCGGGCCTTGCCCATGCCCATATGGACGCCGATGATAAGTTCATCGTTCTTCATATAGGCGGAGGCGGCGTCTTCGGAATATTTGGGGCTGCGCCAGCCTTTTTCGGCGACAACGAGGTCGCCAAAGCGGATTGAGAGCTTGTCGCGATCAGCCTTGGCGCCGGATTTGCCGATGGCCATGACGACACGGCCCCAATTTGCATCCTCACCCGCCACGGCGGTTTTGACGAGGGGGGAGTTGGCGATGGCCATGGCGGCCAGATGGGCGTCATGATCGGTGGCGGCACCTGTGATCTGAACTTCGACCAGTTTGGTGGCGCCTTCACCGTCGCGGGTGACTTGCTTGGCGAGGTCAAGCATGACGCCGTGCAGCGCTTCTTCGAACGCTTTGACGGTGGCGCCTTTGACCGGGGCAGCGGTGCTTTGGCCTGTGGCGCAGAGTAGGAGCGCGTCAGAGGTGGAGGTGTCGCTGTCGACGGTGATGGCGTTGAAGGTGCTGTCGACGTTGCGCGAGAGCATTTTTTGCAAAGCGGTGGGCGTGATTTTGGCATCGGTAAAGATGTAGACCAACATGGTTGCCATATCGGGCGCGATCATGCCTGAACCTTTGGCAATGCCGGAGATGTGGATATCGCCGCCTTCACCCTTGATCGTGGCACCTGCGCCTTTGGCGAAGGTGTCTGTGGTCATGATGGCCTGTGCCGCCATATCCACGGCGTCGGTTTTGAGACCTGCGACCAGATCCCCTATCACTGCGGTGATTTTGTCATGGGGTAAAGGTTCACCAATAACGCCGGTGGAGGAGGAAAAGACGCGGCTGACAGGGATGCCGAGTGCAGAGGCCACGCCACCCGTCACGGCATCCACCGATTTTTGGCCGCGCGCGCCGGTGAAGGCGTTGGAGTTGCCAGAGTTTACTATGATTGCCGCGCCCGCCCCTTTGGGCACGCGCATTGCCAGTTTTGCCTGACAATCCAGCACGCAGGCCGCGCGGGTGGTGGATTTGGTAAACACCCCGGCGATTGCGGTGCCGGGGGCAAGGCGCACCAGCATCACATCCTTGCGGTTTTTATATTTCACCCCTGCCTCTGCCGCCGCAAAGTCTGCGCCGGCGATTGTGGGCAGGGTTGGAAAGCCACCTTTGGGGGCAAGTGGCGAGACTTTTTTACCGGCCTTGACGTTGTTGATCTGCGCCACGGCAGCGTCCTGGACCGATGTCATGGTGGCCGCAATGCTGGCGCTTGCGTCCTGCACCCGCAATTCCACTTCGGACTTCAGCACTTTCAGACGTTTCTTCAGCTTTTTTGCGGTGGATTTCCAGTCAGTCTTGGCCATGGTCTTGCCCCCTTTTGAGGTGATTAGTTATCGAGCAGGGTCGTTTCGCGCATCAATGCGGGGTCGAATCCATCGCCCGGACGCTCAATCTTAGCCGCATCGGTGATGGATTTGATATGGGCTTCTACGGCGGCTTGCTCAATCTCGGCGGCCAGTTCTTCGCGCAGGTCGTCAAGGGTGGGGGCGGCTTGGATGCGGGTTTCCACCAGTTTGATCAGGTGCCAGCCGAATTGGGTTTGGACCGGGTCCGAGATGGCACCGACCTCCATCGCCAAAACGGCATCTTCAAACGGTTTGACCATCATGCCTTGGCTGAACCAGCCCAGATCGCCGCCGCCTGCTGCGGCACCATCAGAGGAGTGCTGTTTGGCCATGTCGCCAAAATCCGCACCGCCGTCGATTTCGGCTTTGATCGTCTTTGCCTCTTCCTCGGTTGCGACGAGGATATGGGCGGCGTTGTACTCTTTGGTTTCAGGTGCGCCGGTGAATTTGGCGTCATAGGCGGCTTGCAGGGCCGCATCGGTCACCGCGCCATCAGCCACAACCTGCAACGCCACGCCGGACAGATAGCCGCGCCGATCATTTTCCATTGCCAGTGCGTCGCGCTTGGTGATGTTGCCTTCGACGCTTTGCGACAAGGCGGCCTGTTGGATCAATTGGTTCAGGATGCCATTGTAAAGCACATCATCGGCTAGATTTTGGTATTGCGCGGGCAGATTGGCGCGCAGCACGATCAAGTGACCCAGCGTGATCGCCTGACCGTTTACGGTGGCCACAACGGCATCCGCGCCACCTTCGGGGATGGTGGGGGCCGGTTTTTCGGCTGTTGTAGTTGCCGGTGCAACCTCTTGCGCGGCAAGGGGAGCAGCGGCCAAGGTAGCCGCAAAGGCGAGGATCGCCGCAAAAGTCACTGATTTACCCATTTTTATTGTCCTTAGGCTGAAGCTGCGCGCTTGCGCAACGTTGACTTGCCCGGCAGCGCCGCTTACATCGCGAAGGTCGCGTAAGACTGTCCACAAAGCTTGGCCGCCTTTCTATGGAACGATTGGGGTGCGGGCAAGGGAGGACGCTTGCACGATCATGTCAGGAAACCCTGATATGGCAGGAACGCGCCACGGAGAAAACATGCTGGGTATTGGAACGCTTGCCAAAAAGGTCTTTGGAACGCCAAACGACCGCAAGGTCAAATCGGTTCGCCCGCTGGTCGCACAGATCAACGCGCTGGAGCCTGAATTCAAAGCACTGACGGATGATGAGATCAAGGCCAAGACGGAGGCCTTGTCGGTGCGGGCGCAAGGGGGCGAGAGCCTTGATGC
>CBDTUV010000084.1:0-10068 GCA_965363575.1 uncultured Pseudorhodobacter sp.
CAAGGCAGGTATCAAGCCCGATGAAATCCGCCAGCTCCAGCGGCCCCATCGGGTGATTGGCCCCAAGTTTCAGCGATTCGTCGATGGATTTAACCGACCCAACCCCTTCATATAGCGTATAAACCGCCTCATTGATCATCGGCATCAAGATCCGGTTCACGATAAATGCCGGGAAATCCTCGGCACTCGCAGCCGTTTTCCCCAGTTTTTCCACCACCGCCAGCAGTGTTTCATAGGTCGGCCGGTCCGTCGCAATCCCGCGGATCAGCTCAACCAATTGCATCACCGGCACCGGGTTCATGAAATGGAACCCCATGAACTTTTCAGGCCGATCCGTCCGGCTTGCCAACCGCGTGATGGAGATGGATGACGTGTTCGACGTCAAAATCGTATGCGGCATCAAATGCGGCAGCAGGTCATCAAAAATCGCCTGCTTCACCGTCTCGCGCTCCGTCGCCGCCTCAATAATCAGGTCCAACTTGCCCAGTTCAGCCAGTTTCAGCGTGGTTTTGATCCGTCCCATCGCCGCAGCCTTATCCTCAGCCGAGGTTTTGCCTTTGGTCACTTGCCGCTCAATATTGCGGTCAATCAGCGCCACGGCTTTGGTCAGGCTCTCTTGGCTGATATCCGTCATTGTCACGTCATAGCCCGCGAGCGCAAACACATGCGCAATCCCGTTGCCCATTTGCCCCGCACCAACGATCCCGACTGACTTGATTTCCATGCGCCTGTTCCTCTGCATCTGACCTTGGGCAAACCATATGCCTGCCCCATGCCTGCGCGCAAGGCCGCGCGCCCATTTCTGGCAATTTCCACGAAATAGAAACCATTCAAACCAAATTCGGGATTTAGCGGTTTTGTAAGGTCTTTGCCCCATTCTCAATCTTGGGTGTTAAAACAATTGGGTGGGTGCAATGGCCTATGCTTATCCGGGCGAGGGGTCGCTCGACTATGTTCCGTGCCGTTATGGTACGTCAAAACTGATATTCAGGGGGCCGAAAAAATGCCTCGTCAAACCCTATTTTGCCGCCATAGGGGGGACGGAAACCTATGGCAAATTTGTTCCAACGCCGTTCACAAGCGTGCTGGAACAAGTCTCTGGCCGCTGCGTCGTCAATCTGGGGTGGATGAATGCGGGCCCCGACGTATTTTTGAATGAACCAGAGGTGCTTGATATCGCCTGCGGTGCTGATCTGACCATCCTTCAGGTGCTGGCCGCGCAAAACCTTAGCAATCCGTATTACACGGTGCATCCGCGCCGCAATGACCGCTTTCTACGCGCCAGCCAAAGGTTGCAAAACCTGTACCGAGAGGTGGATTTTACCGAATTTCACTTTACCCGGCATATGTTGCAAACCTTGCACCAAACTTCGCCCCACCGTTTTGCGCAGGTGGCCGATGCCTTGCAAACGATCTGGGTCGATCGCATGGGCCAGTTGCTACGTGCAATCAGGGGGCCGTGCTTGCTGCTCTGGATGGGTGATAATGCGCCGCCGCAATCCGGGGCAGGGGCCAACCCATATACCAATGCGGTGATGGTCACTGCCGCGATGATCGAACAGGTCCGGGGGCAGGCAACCGCCTACCTAGAGGTGGTGTCCAGTCGGGCGGCTTTGAATGAAGGCATTGAAAACATGTCTTTTTCGGCGATGGAACGCCCCGCAGCCCAAGGTGTCCTCGGCCCAAAGGCGCACCGTGAGGTGGCCGAGGCCCTAAGCGCCGCCATAACCCAATTATTGGGGTAAGGCATGCCGTTTCAATAAAAAAAAAGGGCACCCAAATCAGGTGCCCTTTTCCACATCAACCCACAGCTTTACAGCTTTTCAATAAGCTCTGGCACGGCGGTAAACAGGTCCGCCACCAGCCCATAGTCTGCCACTTGGAAAATCGGCGCTTCTTCATCCTTGTTGATCGCAACGATCACTTTGGAATCCTTCATGCCTGCCAAATGCTGAATGGCACCGGAAATCCCGATCGCCACATACAGATCCGGGGCCACCACTTTGCCGGTCTGGCCAACCTGCCAGTCGTTCGGCGCATAGCCACTGTCGACCGCCGCACGGGATGCACCAACGGCGGCGCCCAGCTTGTCGGCCAGTTTCTCGATCAAGGCGAAATCGCTTTGCGACCCCACACCACGGCCGCCAGACACAACAACCCCGGCACTTGTCAGTTCGGGCCGGTCCGACGCTGCAACCTTGTCTTCTACCCAAGATGACATCGCAGGATCTGCTACCGCACCAATGGTTTCCACTGTTGCAGACCCACCCATTTCGGCGGCATCAAAGCCCGCAGTCCGGATAGAGGCAACCTTGATTTTATCCAAGGATTTCAATGTCTGAACCGCATTCCCCGCATAAATCGGGCGCTCAAAAGTATCGGCGTCGATAATGGCTGTTATGTCTGAAAGGATCATCGAATCCAGCAGTGCTGCCACCCGCGGCAGCACGTTTTTTGCATCGGTCGTCGCCGGCGCAAGGATATGGCTATAGCCCGAGGCCAAGGAAACGATCAGCGCGGCTGTCGGTTCTGCCAAACGGTGGCCCAGCGATGGATCTTCGGCACACAGCACCTTGGACACGCCTGAAATTTTGGCCGCTTCTGCCGCTGCTGCCGCCGCAGATGCGCCCGCACACAGCACTGTCACATCACCCAAAACCTTTGCGGCCATGACGGCCTTTGCGGTTGCGTCCGCATTCAACGCGCCATCGGTCACTTCGCCCAAAAGAAGAACAGCCATCAGATAACCCCCGCTTCGTCTTTGAGTTTTGCAATCAGCTCGTCGACCGACGCCACCTTAATACCAGCCTTGCGGCCTGCAGGTTCAACCGTTTTAACCACGGTCAGGCGCGGCGTCACATCCACGCCGTAATCGGCTGCCGTTTTCTCATCCAGCTGTTTTTTCTTTGCTTTCATGATGTTGGGCAGGCTGGCATAGCGCGGTTCGTTCAAGCGCAGGTCAACCGTCACCACCGTGGGCATCGTCACTTTGATCGTCTGCAAACCACCGTCAACCTCACGGGTCACCACGGCCTTGTCGCCTTCAATCGCCAATTCGCTGGCAAATGTCGCCTGGCTCCAGCCCAGCAAGGCGGCCAACATCTGGCCGGTTGCGTTCATGTCATTGTCGATCGCTTGCTTGCCACACAGCACCAAGCCCGGCGCTTCCTCGTCCACAACGGCTTTCAGCAGCTTGGCCACGGCCAGCGGCTCAATATCATTATGCACATCGTCAGTTGCCACGATCAAAATCGCGCGGTCCGCCCCCATCGCAAGGGCTGTGCGCAGCGTTTCTTGCGCTTGCTTCACGCCGATGGACACCACGATAATCTCATCAACGGTGCCTGCTTCTTTCAGGCGGATCGCCTGTTCGACGGCAATTTCGTCAAACGGGTTCATCGACATTTTGACATTGGCAAGATCAACACCGCTGCCATCCGCCTTGACGCGGACTTTCACGTTATAGTCGATCACACGTTTGACAGGTACAAGAACCTTCATTGGCGCGGACTCCTTGGTTGGGAAGGGGCGGCAAGCCCCGAAAACTCACTTTGTTTTGATATAATCTTGCGCCGGGAATAAACAGGCCAAAATCGTCATGTTAGCGACAACAGACGCCGTGTTTTTCACCCAAACCGGCACGCCCATCGCGAATTGCCGCCAAGTGGCTTAGGATTCGCCTGTGTCGCGTGTCAGCCCCGGCACCCAAAGCACATCATCCTTGCCGTCATTATTGGCAATTCGGCCCGCCACGAAAAACCAATCCGACAGCCGGTTCAGGTATTTGACCGCCGCCGGGTTCACATCCTCCATGCCCGCCAATTCTACGGTCAAGCGTTCGGCCCGCCGACAAACCGTCCGGCACAAATGCAATTGCGCGGCCAGTGCCGTGCCGCCGGGCAAGATAAAGCTGCGCAGCGGCGTCAGATTTGCATTCATCGTGTCAATCTCGGCCTCCAGTCGGTCCACTTGCGCGTCAATCATCCGCAAACGGGGGTAGGGCGCCGCCCCGTCATTTTCGCGGTCAGGCGTGCACAAATCCGCGCCCAGATCGAACAGATCATTCGACACCCGCGCCAAGGCTGCATCCATCTCGCCGGTGCTATGTTGGCGTGCGAGGCCGATGGTCGCGTTGGTTTCATCCACCGTGCCATAGCTCGAAACCCGCAAGCTGTGCTTGGCCACGCGGTCGCCATTGCCCAGCGCTGTTTCGCCTTTATCGCCCGTGCGGGTATAGATTTTGTTCAAAACAACCACGGCTCAGCCCCCTGTCTTTCGCATCCACACAAACAGCAAGATCAGCGCAACCGCCCCTGCCTGTGCGTAAATTCTGTATCGCATCAACTTGTTAGACCGCTTGGCGCTGCCCTCCCCACCCTTGCCAAACGTCCCGATCCCAAGGATCAAGATGACAAGAACGCCAAGGCACGCGATGGCGGCAATGATAAAAAGCGGGTCGCTTAGCATGATATGTCCTTCATTCTTTGCAAGAGGATGTAATCGGCCTTGGGCAAAAAGCGAAGACTAATTGCCCAAACCTCGCAGGTCTTTTTACGCGCGCTTGCCGCCCGCCAACACCCAATCCAAGGCCCGCACCGGCAAAATCCGCCGTGCAATCCCCATGATATAGGTCGGCACCGTCACATAATACCGCGCCTTTGGCCGCGCGCTTTCCAGCGCATGGATCAGCTTTTTGGTCACCGCTGACGCCGGCAGTTCAAACCTGTCCGGCCCCGTGGCATTTTCAAACCGCTTCAACACTTCAGCATATTCATCGCGAAAGGCTGAGGTTTCCCATTTGATCCACCGCTTGAACTGCATCGCACTGTTATCGCGAAACTTGGTGGTAATCGGCCCCGGCTCAATCAAAATCGGGTGGATATTGGTGCCGCGCAACTCAATCCGCAGCACATCCGTAATCCCTTCCAACGCGAATTTCGTCGCAACATAGGCCGTGCGCCAGCGCAGGCCGACCATCCCCAACACAGACGAATTGTTCACAATCCGCCCATGCCCTTGGGCGCGCATCATCGGCAACACCCGGCAGGTCAGGTCGTGATAGCCAATCAAATTCGTCTCCAAAATCGCTCGAAACGCATCACGCGGCAGGTCTTCATAGGCGCAGGGAATTGCAAAAGCCCCGTTATTGAACAGCGCGTCCAACGTGCCCCCGGTCCGCGCGGCCACTTCTGCCACCGCCGCCTCAATGCTGGCCACATCATCATAATCCAGCACAAAGCTTTCCAGCCCGTCCCCCCGCAGCCGTTCGCAATCGGCCTCGGCGCGGCAGGTCGCAAACACCCGCCATCCGCGCTCGCGCAAGGTTTGTGCCGCATCAAGCCCAATGCCCGACGAACAACCAGTGATCAAAATTGACTTAGGGGACATGCGACAGCCTTCAAGAACAAGGCCGCAGCCTTAGCGCCAATCCGGCAAAACCGCAATCCGCGCCTTAGTTTGACGCGGGGTCGCGGTCGCTCAGCAACCGCGCCGCGATATAGCCTTCCAGCCCATCGCCTTCGATTACAATTTTCACCCAGCCGTCTTGCGCAGGCGACACCACGGTCACTGCTTCGGCGCGGGTCAACCGCCCAACAACCTCATAATCAGTTGATGGGCCTTGGCGCACATTCACCGAATTGCTGCTTACATACATCACCGGCAAGGCAGGCGCTGCCTCTGCCGCAGCCTCAACCACCGGGGCAGCCTGCGGCGCACCATCAATCACAAACTGGCCGGGGATCACCGAATTCGCCCGCTTTGCCGGAACCGGTGGCGGGGCCAATTGGCGGACAGTCATGGTCACGGGTGCAAAATTCGCCAGCTTCACATCTGCCGCAGGGGCAACAGCAGCCGCCTTCACAACAGGGCGTTCAACCGCCGGGGCGCTGGTCACACCGATCAAGCCTTGTCGTGTTTGGCCTTTGTCTTCGCCCCCGATCAACAAGGTCAAAAACATTCCAGCTGCCAAAAGTGACACTAACTTAATCATACCGAATCCACCCAAGTTTACGCAGCTTTGAATCTCTATCTCTCACATCATGTCACTTTTTGGTGTGGGAAAAAATGCTAAATTTTCCCGAAACACAGATTCCTTAACAATTCCTTTCCACTGACCCACAGTCTTTAGGCCTGCCCCGCGTCTTTCGGCTGGACCGTGCAGCGCTGCCCGATTACACAACATCCATGACAAAATCGCCAAATAATCCCAACACCCAGTCTATAACCGTGTCGGAACCGCTCCGCCGCGCTATTGGCGAACGGTATTTGACCTATGCGCTGTCCACGATCATGCACCGCGCGCTGCCGGATGCGCGGGATGGGCTAAAGCCTGTTCACCGCCGAATCCTCTATGCGATGCGCGAACTTAAACTGTCCCCCACGGGCGGCTTCCGTAAATCGGCCAAAATCTCGGGCGATGTGATGGGCAACTATCACCCGCACGGCGACATGGCGATTTATGACGCGATGGCCCGCTTGGCGCAGGATTTCAACGTCCGCTATCCGCTGGTCGATGGCCAAGGCAACTTTGGCAACATCGACGGCGATAACCCCGCCGCGAGTCGTTATACCGAGGCGCGCCTGACCGCGATTGCCGAAAAGCTGATGGAAGGGCTGGCCGAAAACGCGGTCGATTACCGCCCCAACTATGACGGCACGCTCGAAGAACCCGTGGTCATGCCCGCCGCTTTCCCACATCTGCTGGCCAATGGCTCCTCGGGAATCGCGGTTGGCATGGCGACCAACATCCCGCCGCATAACCTGCACGAGCTGATCGACGCCTGCCAAGCGATGATCAAAGATCCCGCCATCGACGATGACGCGCTGATCGACTTTGTCCCCGGTCCCGATTTCCCCACAGGCGGCGTGATCGTAGAACCGCGTGGCAATATCATTGATGCCTACCGCACAGGCCGCGGCTCATTCCGCCTGCGCGCCCGCTGGCAGGTAGAGGATTTGGGCCGCGGTCAGTGGCAAATCGTTGTCACCGAAATCCCCTATCAGGTGCCAAAATCGCGCCTGATCGAAAAGCTGGCCGAGCTGATCCAGACCAAGAAAATCCCGATCTTTGGTGATGTCCGCGACGAATCTGCCGAAGATGTGCGCCTGATCATTGAACCCAAGGTCCGCACGGTTGATCCTGATATGCTGATGGGCATGCTGTTCAAAAACTCGGATCTTGAAATCCGTTTCAGCCTGAACATGAACACGCTGATTGATGGCCGCACCCCCAAAGTGTGCAGCCTCAAGGAAGTCTTGCGCGCGTTTCTCGACCATCGCCGCAACGTTTTGCAGCGCCGTTCACAGCACCGCATGGACAAAATCGACCATAGGTTAGAGGTGCTTGAAGGCTTCATCACTGCCTTTCTGAACCTTGACCGCGTGATTGATATCATCCGCTATGACGCCGACCCCAAGCGCGGGCTGATGTCCGAAAACTGGGGCATCAAACACCCCCGCGCGATGAACGAAAAGGATTACGTTTCGCCCCCCGTCGCCGAGGGTGAGCTGACCGAGGTTCAGACCGAAGCCATCCTCAACATGCGCCTGCGTTCTTTGCGCAAGCTGGAAGAACTGGAACTGCTGGCCGAGCGTGACGCGCTGATGCAAGAACGCGCCGACCTTGATGACCTGCTGGCCGACCCGCGCCTGCAATGGAAACGCATCAGCGCCGACTTGAAAGATGTGCAAAAAACCTTTGGCAAAACATGGGCGCAAGGCACCCGCCGCACCACCTTTGCCGATGGTGGCGTGATCGAGGATGTGCCGTATGAGGCGATGATCGAACGCGAACCGATCACCGTCATCTGCTCTAAAATGGGTTGGATTCGCGCGATGAAAGGCCATTCCGCACTGGATACCGAGGTCAAGTTCAAAGACGGCGACGAAGGCCGCTTTTTGTTCCACGCCGAAACCACCGACCGGATTATTCTGGTTGGCAGCAACGGTCGGTTTTACACCCTTCTGGGCGCAAACCTGCCAGGTGGGCGCGGTATGGGTGAACCCGTCCGCCTGATGGTCGATCTGCCGAATGAGGCGGAAATCGTCGATCTGATGATCCACAAACCCGGTATCAAACTGCTTGTCGCCTCAACCGATGGCGATGGTTTCATCTGCCCGGCAGATGAGGTGGTGGCCCAAACCCGCGCGGGCAAACAAGTGCTGTCCCTGCGCGGCAAAGCCAAAGCCGCCGTCTGCAAACCTGCGACGGGCGATCATATTGCGGTCGTCGGTGAAAACCGCAAAGTGTTGGTTTTTGCACTGGATGAGCTGCCGGAAATGGCCAAAGGCAAAGGTGTTCGGTTGCAAAAGTACAAGGATGGCGGCTTGTCCGATGCCACCACCTTTACGCTAGCGGAAGGTCTTAGTTGGAAAGACCCCGCAGGCCGCACCCGCACCGAAACCGCCCTAGAGGAGTGGCTTGCCAAACGCGCCACCGCAGGCCGCATGGCACCGCGCGGTTTCCCGCGTGATAACAAGTTCAACTGATCCGGTCGCGCAATCCGCCTTTTGCTTGGTCCCAAGCGCCTTTCATCTTGGCGAAAATACCTGCGGGGGGTGCGGGGGGCTGGCGAAGCCCCCCGTCCTGCATGTGCCACCCGACCAGAGGCCAAGGCGTCAGCTCTCGGCCCACATCCGCAAGAGGTTTGAGCGCGTTTTGCACAAGCTGTCAAACAGCGCCGATTTGCCTGCATTTGCGTGCAGTTCGGCAATCGACCGATCCAGATCAAACAAAATCTCGCGCTGATCGGCTTGCCTGATCCGGCTTTGCACCCAGCCCACAACCGCCAACCGCTCGCCGCGCGTGACAGGCTCTACCCGGTGCAAAGTGGTGGACGGGTACAAAAACACCGACCCCGCCGCCAGCTTCACCGCCCGCGCCTCAAGGCTGTCCTCCATGATCAGCGCGCCACCGTCATAGGTGTCGGGGTCGGACAGAAACACTGTAAAGGAAATATCGGTCCGCACGCCCCCCATCAGCGCGTCATCGACATGCAGGCCATAAGTTTGCCCGACCCGGTAGCGCGACAAAATCAACGGCGTCATCGCGCGGGGCCGTGCGGCCGCGGAAAACAAAGGATTTTCCTGCAACGCTCGGCCCACCATCGCCAGCACCGCATCGCGCGCATCCGACGCGGCCGCCTGATCATTGGCCTTCACCTCACGCGCAAATCGTCCGGCGGTCTTGGCCCCATCTTCAAACGTCAGCCCTGCGGCCTCATCCTGCAGCGCACCAACCGTGGCCGCATCCAGCAAGCCTTCAATCGCCAAAAACATCGCTTACCGTACCTGAGAGCTGATAAGCTCTACCCGCGCCGCAACCCCCAACAAAATCGCGGGATCATTGGCAACAAAGCCACCATTCGCCGTGCCAAACGCCGCCGCCGCAGGGTCCAGCGCCGCTTGCGCCCGCTCGGCCAACCGTACAAGGGACGCATCCCCTTCAATCCCGCCCAGCATATCGCGCGCCACCGCCACAAAGGCCTGCGCCTCATTATAGGCCAGCACATCCGTCACCACGCCGCCCTCAATACTGCCCGCATATTCCGCCGCTGCCGCCCGCAAAACGGCCACAGCCACCTTGAACCGCGCCGCCGCATTTGGCGCCTCGGCCCCGATCGCCGCATCAACCGCCGCTTGAAACGCCGCCAGCGCAGGCTGCACTTCCTCAGCCCCACCTTCCATTGCGGTCGAAAACGCCTGCATCAAAGGGGAAAAATCATCCTGCCCATGGGCCGCCAGCGTGGCGCGCACCTCGTCCATCATCTCGGCCTCGGGGTGATAGGACAGCCCGATCGCGTCATCGACCATCCCCGCCTTGTACAAATTCCCCGCCGCAATCAGATGCCCTTCGACCAACGCCAACCGCACCAGATAGGCCGTCTCAACGTCCACCCCGGCCACCGCCCCAGCCTCGCCGCCTTCACCGCCCTCAGCTTGCGCCAGCCAAACCGTCTGATCCTGTGCCATCACCGGCGGCACCATCCGCGCCTCGGCCATTCCCACACCCAGCGCGGTTGTGGCCAGTAAAAGGCCGGTCCAGTTACGGGCGGTCACAGGGCGGGC
>CBDTUV010000085.1:0-10020 GCA_965363575.1 uncultured Pseudorhodobacter sp.
TACATAATGTATCAAGTTAATCGCGAAACGCTTTAACCGATCAAAACCGCTTTAAGGCGCTGCACATCCCGCAATCTCAACTGCGCGGTGCTTGCCCAGCACGGTCAGCACAATCGCCCCCCGCATCAGGGCAATCGGCCCGCCAGCGGGGCCGATCATATCCACCACCGCGCGCAAATCTTTGCCCGACCGGGATACATCAGCAGGCGATACCCACACCCCCGGCACCCCCGGTTCGACCATCACCACCTCATCCCCGCCCGCCGATGGCATGGTCATGATCGCGGTCAAGGTTACGCCTTTGGCATTGGGTGTGATGCTACAGACAGCCTTGGACACCCCCGCCTCATTCGCCGTTGACGGTCGCTGGCGCAAGGCGGCTCGTATCGCCCCATCCTGCACACCGGGGCGCGGCAAGGCGGCAGCCACCGAAAACGCGGCCGGCACGCAAATATCGGAACAAACCCCCAATTCGACCGCAGCCTTCAGCACGACCGGCTTTGACGGATCCATTGGCACCACTTCAACCGGCAAGACCAGCTCATGCGAATAACCCACGGTTTGCATGCCGCCCAAGGTAAACACCTTTGGGCGCGGCCAATGAAAGGTCACTGATTTCACATTCTGCGAGCCCGACCAATCAAAATAGGGCGGTATGCCCGCATCGCCCGGCGCGCGCCAATAGGTTTTCCACCCCTCCAGCAAGGTCAGGTGAAACGCCACCATCTGGTTGCCATTGTCCATGGTCCAGCCAACCCGCAGGTTGGCGTCAAACACATCTGGCTGGGCCGCCGCAGGGGCCGCACCCGCAAGGCAGGCAATCAGCGCAAAGGGCGCGAGTGAAAAGGGTTTGTTTCTCATACCCCCTAAATACGCAGCCAACCCCGCCCTGCACAATCACATTGCGGCGAGCCACGCGTTATCGCCGCCCCCTGTGTTAAAAAGACTTGAGCAATGGCGCCTTGCATCCCATGTTGGTGGGATGGAAACTGAAAACCAGATGGACCTTACAGGAAAGCTGCTGATCGCCATGCCCGGCATGGAGGATCCGCGCTTTGATGCCTCGGTCATCCTGATCTGCGCCCATTCAAGCGATGGTGCGATGGGGTTGATCGTCAATAAACCCGTGACCGACCTTAGTTTTAAGGCGCTTTTGGAACAGCTTGGCATTCCGCATTTGCCCGAAGGGCGCGGGATATCGGTACATTTTGGCGGCCCGGTGGAACGCGGGCGCGGCTTTGTGCTGCACTCGCCCGAATACCACGCCAAGGATGGTACGATGAACATCGCAGGCAGCTATGGGATGACCGCGACCCAAGACGTGCTGCGCGCGCTTGGCCGGGGCGAAGGGCCGCAAACCGCGCTGTTGGCGTTGGGCTATGCAGGTTGGGGACCGGGTCAGCTAGAGGCTGAGATTTTGCGCAATGATTGGCTGACCAGCGATGCCCCAGAAGATCTGGTCTTTGCCCCCGATGCGGGTGGCAAATGGGGCGCTGCCTTGCGGCATTTGGGGGTGGAACCCATGGCGCTGTCGTCCACCGCTGGCCGGGCTTAGGCTAGGTGCAACCCACCAACTGTCGCTAAATCAAATAAACACGGCTCATGGCCCGATGGTAAAGCACTGCACCGCGCGGGCTTGCAAACGGCGACAGGCCATATCGGCTTGTTCCTGCGTCAAACCCATATAATTCGCGTCATACCCGCTTTTGCGCTGAATAACCTTGCGCAACCCATCGCGCAGCGTGGTGCTTTCGGCCAATGCCGTTTGCATCAAGGCGCGTTCTGCCACCCCGCGTGACGCAAAGCGCCCAAGGTTTACGCCCCAATGCCGCCCACCCGATGTAGACACGCGCGTCACAATCACCGGTGCTGCCTTTGGCGCAGCCCGCGCCTCGGTCTCGGCACTTGCCATCAACAGTTTCGCCGGGCGTTTGCGCGGCGCCGTATCAATCTCAGGCACTGCTTGGGCAGCAGCGACCGCTTTCGGCGCAATCTCCATCACCGTCGGCGCTATATCGACAGGCCTCGGTTCAGGGGTCACACGCGCCTCGGCCACAGCTTCCGCAATCGCCGCTTTGGGGGCGGGCGGGGCCACCACTTCGGCCAGAATTCCGGCAATATCATCCTTCATCGCCAGCACAGCCACCTCGGTCGCAGCCACCTTTTCCGCGCTGACAGGCCGCGATTTGGGTCGGGGCGAACTGGACACCGAGGTTACCAAACGAATGGTCTTGCCCGCGCTGCGCCCTTGGCCGTTGCCTTGTGTGCCACCCGAACCACTGTCCGAAGCCACCTCAAAATCGCCGCCTGGCAGATTGGCCGGTGCAGGTTTGCGCACCGCCACATTGTTCTTTGCATTGCCAAAGCCAAGGTCCATCAGACCTGCCATCTTGGCATTGCGGTGCGCGGTTGATTGCCCACCAAACACCGTCGCAATGATCCGCTTGTTTCCGCGTTCCGCCGACGCCGTCAGGTTAAACCCGGCCGCCGAAGTGTACCCGGTCTTGATCCCATCCGCCCCTGAATAAGCATCCAGAAAACGGCGGTTGGTGTTGCGTACCTTGGCCATGCCCGCATCGGTTTCCCGGCGCGAAAAAATGTTGTAATATTCGGGGAAATCGTAAAACAGCCGCCGCCCCAACGTATTCATATCCCGCGCTGTCGACAAATGGCCCGCTTGGGTCAGCCCGTTCGCATTCTTGAAGGTGGAATTGCGCATCCCCAGCGCCTTGGCCGTCTGGGTCATCCGTGCTGCAAACCGCGCCTCATTACCGCCCAGCGCGTCACCGATGGCTGACGCCGCATCATTGGCCGATTTCACCGCCGCCGCCCGGATCAAATAGCGCAGCGCAATCTTTTGCCCGGCCTTCAGCCCCAACTTCGATGGTGGCTTGGACGCGGCATTCTTGGACACAGTGATCATCGAATCGAGCGAAATCTCACCCCGGCGAATCGCATCAAACGCGATGTATAGGGTCAGCATTTTGGTCAAGGACGCCGGGTGCAACCGCGCATCCGCATTCTGCTCAAACAATGTCTCACCGCTGCGCGCATCAATCACGACCGCCGCATAGGGCGCCGCTTGCCCTGCCCGGACTGACGATATCGAAATGAGTGTCGCGAATGCGAGCAATATAAAGATGCGGGCGAATAGCCCTTGAAGCGATGCCACGTCGCTGTTCCTTGTCCTGCCTCATGATGCCCCGATTTTTTTTGTGGGGCTTAAACTGCTTGAGAAAAACGTAGCACGCGATCATGTGTCAGAAAACCCCAAAATTTCCTAAAAAATTCAAGGGCTTTGGTCGCGTTCTTAATGCAACAAGGCAAACCCAATATCTAGCGGTGTCACAGGGTGCACCCCCCACCTATAGGGGTCTATCTCTTAGTGCCGATATGCAACGCTGCCAACAAACCTGCCAAATCGCCCAGATCCGCCAAGCTGTGATAGCGCGGGTTGCCGGTTGGCGGATCCGCACGTTCCAATTCCCAGATCAGCCCATGCGGCACATGCACCCCATGCCCGCCTGCCGAAATCACCGGCACCACATCCGACTTCATCGAATTGCCCACCATTAACGACCGGTCTGCCCGCCCGCCATGACGCTCAAAAATCTTGACATAGGTGCTTGGCGTCTTGTCCGACACAATCTCAACCCCGTGGAACAACTCGCCCAAGCCCGATTGCGCCAGCTTGCGCTCTTGGTCCAGCAAATCCCCTTTGGTGATCAGCAACACGCGGTGATCGACCGCCGCTGCCATCACCGCCTCACGCGCATGGGGCAACAGCTCTATCGGATGGGCCAACATCTCGCGTCCGGCCGCCATGATCTCGGCAATCACCCGCGCACTCACGCGGCCTTGGGTCACCTCAATCGCCGTCTCAATCATCGACAAAACGAATCCCTTGATGCCAAAACCGTAATGCCCAAGGTTGCGCCGCTCGGCTGCCAGCAATTGTGCGTGCAAATGGTCGGCGCCCACATAGTCGGCCATCAATCCCGTGAAATGCTCCTGCGTCAGCCGAAAGAACGCCTCATTTTGCCACAGCGTGTCATCGGCATCAAATCCAACTGTTGTAATCATGCCCACGCTGATCCCCCCAAAGTCTCTTATAGTTCGCGCAGCCGTCACCCGTTTCCCGGCCCAATTCAAGGCGCGACATGCCAAAGCATGCCACCCCCTTTGCGCCTCCTGAAAAAACGCTATATTGGTCACATAGCACAAAAAACCCGAATCCCTGCAAGCGGAGCGTCAATTTGCCGAAACTGCCTTTCCAGATGTCTGAAAAGCCGGATGGAACCATCGGTGATCCCGGCCTGTTGACCAAAACCAAACCCAAAACCGAGCGCCCACCTTTGTATAAGGTGATGATTCTAAACGACGATTACACACCTATGGAATTCGTCGTGCATATCTTGGAACGCTTTTTCGGCCTGAACCACTCTCAAGCGTTTGAAATCATGCTGACCGTGCATAAAAAGGGTCTGGCCGTGGTGGGTGTGTTTTCCTATGAAATTGCGGAAACCAAGGTAAGCCAGGTGATGGATTTTGCGCGCCGCCATCAGCATCCGTTGCAATGCACCATGGAAAAAGAGTAAAGCTGCCGCTCTTGCGCCGCTTTGGCCAAGCAGTACAGCAATAAAAGGATTAGGGCCGCGATGCGCGGCTGCCCATGCGCTCAGATCGTCTGACATTCGCGTTGCGAACCGATATGCTGGCCTTGCCCGATGCGGGCGATATTTTGGTCCTGCGCCCGCCTGCCCGCGACAGCCTGTCGATGTTGCCCAAGGCGCGGCTTACGGTCGTGCAACCCTCGCGCCCCGATTATGATGATTTCGCCGCGCGCGGTTACCGTGTGCTGGACGCGCGCCCCAAATCCATCCGCTTTGCCGCAGCCCTCGTCTGCGTCCCCCGCGCCAAGGCCGAGGCTTATGCCCTGCTGGCCGAGGCGGCTGCCGCCACTGGCCCAAACGGTCTGATCGTGGTGGACGGGCAAAAAACCGATGGAATCGACAGTCTTTTGCGCGATCTGCGCGCGCGGTTCACCCTGTCCGAACCCGTGTCCAAGGCGCATGGCAAGCTGTTCAGCTTTCGCCCCGGCGACGACCTGATGCAGGATTGGGCCGCCAAACCGCATCATTTTCAAACCTCCTTGGGCAGCTTTCAAACCCTGCCCGGCGTGTTTTCCGCCGATGGTCCCGATGCAGGTTCGGCGCTTTTGGCCACCAACCTACCCGCCAAACTGGGACCGCGCGTCATCGACCTTGGCGCTGGCTGGGGCTATCTTTCCCGCGCCATCCTTGCCCAACCCGGCGTAAAAGAGGTGCATTTGGTAGAGGCCGAGGCGACAGCCCTCGCCTGTGCCCGCCTCAACATCACCGACCCTCGCGCGCAGTTTCATTGGGCCGATGCGACCTCCTTCAAGCTCGACCGCGGCGTTGATACGGTGGTCTGCAACCCACCTTTTCATACCGCGCGCGACCCCGACCCCGCTTTGGGCGTCGCCTTCTTGCAATCGGCCGCGCGGCTTTTGGCCTCGCACGGCACCCTGTGGATGGTCGCTAACCGCCATTTGCCCTATGACCGCACGCTCGCCGCCTTGTTCCGTGAGGTGGAAGAGATCGGCTCTGACCCTCGTTTCCGCATTACCCGCGCGGCGCGACCCCTTCGCGCCCCCCGTTCCTAACAGACAGCAGGAGAAACCCATGTCGTTTTCCCTTACCGGCAAAACCGCCATCGTCACCGGCTCTGCAGCGGGCATCGGCCTGTCCATCGCGCGGCATTTTCTGGCCAAAGGTGCCAATGTGATGTTCGCCGATGTGGATGAGGCGCGTTTGGAAAATGAATGCGGCGAAGAGGCCAAGGCCGAGGGCGCGTTGCGCTTTTTTGGCGGCGATTTGCGGGAAAAGCTGACCATCGCCAACCTGCTGTCCGCCACCATCGACGCCTTTGACCGCGTGGATATTCTGGTCAATGCCAGCCGCAAGATGCAGCCTTCGGACCCGCTAGACCCAGACGGCGATGTGGTGGAACTGATGTTACAGCAAAACCTGATGACCAGCCTGCGCTTGTCGCAGATGACCGCCAAACGGATGATCCTTCAGGCCGAAAAATCGGGTGCAACCGATGGGATTATCGGCTCCATCATCAACATGTCCTCCATCGCCGCCCGGCGCACGCAGCCGGAATTGCTTGGCTATTCAATATCATGTGCGGCTGTGGAACAGATGACAAGGTCGCTTGCAGTCGCCCTTGCGCCCAACCGTATCCGCGTGAACGCCGTGTCGTTTGGATCAGTGATGAGCGATAGTTTGCAAGGTGCGTTGCGCGAAAACCCCGATTACCGTGACGCCATTGCCGCCGCCACCCCCTTGGGCCGGATCGCACGCGCGGATGAATTGGCCGAAACCGTGCAATATCTGGCGTCGGATGCTTCGGCATTTATGACCGGGCAAATCGTCACACTCGATGGTGGCCGCGCATTGATTGACGCAGCCAACGCGCCTGCGCATTAACCCTGACACCAGCCCTATTCCGGATGCGTCAGCTTGCAGCTTGCCACCGCAGGCCTGCTTGCCTTCTCCAACGCCACCCGCTTTTTCTGCAATTCGGCCAGCGTCTCGCGCTCATTGGCAAGGTTTATCGCGCGGGGCTCGGTCACCGTATACTCATAATCATCTAGGCACATCTGCGCCGCTTGCGCTGGCTGCGTGGCCGTCGCCGCCTGCGCCGGTGCACAGATCACCCAACGTGTCCCGTACCGCTCCACCTCTACCAGCGCATAGCCCCGGCCCAGATTGCCTTGGGTTTGCCCGATCAACCGGTCCACCACGCGCAAATCACGCGTCGCCCCGGCAATACAACGCTCTTGCGGCGTACCGCAGCCGACCAGCAAGACCAGCCCAGATATACCTAAAATCCGTTGCATCGCGCTCTCCTTTAGCCACAGCCTACAACCCCGCGCACCGAAATAGAATGCCTCAAAAAACACCCCTGCGTGAGAGGGGCTTTTCCCCGCGCCAACTTCTGCTAGGTAGAACCACAATACATATGAGGTTTCCCATGCGCCCTATCGCAGCACTCTTGTTTTCCCTCTCGCTCGCGGGCTGCGTTATGCCGATGGAACCGGGCCAACAGACCACACAACCCGTGCAACAAACCAGCACAGGCGCCAACGTCCTGCCCGCCAATCAGGCCGCCCGCAACTTTGTCACCGCCGTGCAGGCCGTCGAACCTGTGGCCGAGCAGATCTGCCGTGCGCGCACCCGTGGCATCAATTGCGACTTTCGCATCGTCGTCGATGATCGCCCCGGTCAGGCCCCCAACGCCTTTCAATCGCTCGATAATAATGGCCGCCCGCTGCTGGCCTTTAACCTCGCCTTGATCGCCAATGCCCAGAATGTCGATGAACTCGCCTTTGTCATCGGGCATGAGGCAGCACATCACATCGCAGGCCATATCCCGCAACAACAGCAAAGCGCGTCGCAAGGCGCATTGCTCGCGGGCATCCTTGTGGCCGCAAGCGGTGGCGATCAGGCCACGATCCAAGAGGCCCAGAAAATCGGGGCCTCCGTCGGCGCGCGCCGCTTTTCCAAAGGGTTTGAGCTGGAGGCAGATGCGCTTGGCACCGAAATCACCGAACGCGCCGGGTTTGACGCGCTGCGCGGGTCCGCCTTCTTTGACCGCCTGCCTGATCCGGGCAATAAGTTCCTTGGCTCCCACCCGCCAAATGCCGACCGTCGGGCCACAGTGGCCAGCGCTGTGGCAGCCCTCAGGTAACGTCCGGCACCAATCCTCTTGCCACCCGCTTCCATGGCAGGCAGGCTATGCCAAACGGCCCGTCGCAAAGGCAAAAACCGATGATCTCTAAATGGCGGCTTTTCCTAAAGGAATTGTTCGAAGAACTCTGGTTTGTGGCCGTGCTTTACGCAGCCCTTGCCGTGCTCACCAATTTTGCCGCCATCCTGATCGGCCCGCTGTTGCCCCAAGGTTTGGGCGCCTCCTTGGGTGCCGATTCAACCGAGTCGGTGCTGACAATCCTTGCCAGCTCCATGCTGTCGGTCGTCACCTTTTCGCTTGCGGTCATGGTGCAGGCCTTTGCCGGGGCCGCCGCCGCCGTCACCCCGCGCGTCATCACCTTGTTGAAAACCGATCGCACCACCCAGCGCGTGCTCGCCACGTTCCTTGGCTCGTTTGTCTACAGCCTGATCGGGATCATCTCGCTGAACACCGGCGTGCTGACCCAAAACGACCGGCTGGTCCTGTTTGTGGTGACCATTGTGGTCGTGGCAATCGTGGTGATCGCCATTCTGCGCTGGATCGCCCATCTGACCGTCTTTGGCCTGATGACCGACTCAATCGAAAAGGTCGAAAGTGCTGCAAAAACCGCACTTGATGCCCGCATCGCAGACCCCTATCTCGGCGGTCATGGCCATTCCGGCCCTCCACCGCCCGGCGCGCATCCCATTCACCACCCCGATATTGGCTATATCCGCTATGTCCATATGGAGTGGCTCCAAGACAAGGCCGAAGATCTGAAATGCCAGATCTACCTTGCCACGCTGCCCGGTGCCTTTGTCCACCCCGGCATCCCCATCGCCTATATTGTCGGTGATATGCCAAGCGACACTTCTGCCATCACCGAGGCGTTTAGCGTTGGTGACGTCCGCAGCTTTGAACAAGACCCGCGCTTTGGCTTTGCCGTGCTAGCCGAAATTGCACAGCGCGCGTTGTCACCCGCGATTAATGATCCCGGCACCGCGATTGATATCCTTGGCCGCGCGGTCCGCTTGTTTGCCCGCCTTACCGACCCCGACAAGGCGCAGTTGCTGTTTCAAAACGTTTGGGTGCCTGCGCTGACGGTGACCGATATGATGGATGATGTTTTTCCGCCCATTGCCCGTGATGGGGCTGCAATCTTTTCCGTCCAGATCCGCTTGCAAAAATCCCTTTTGGCCTTGGCACAAATCGCGCCCGCCCGCTTTGCTGCCTTGGCCAAGGACCACTCCGAACAAGCGCTCAACCGTTGCAAATCCCGGCTTTCACCGCCCGAATTGGCTGCGATTCAGGCCGTCA
Source organism: uncultured Pseudorhodobacter sp. (assembly GCA_965363575.1). Taxonomy (GTDB): domain Bacteria; phylum Pseudomonadota; class Alphaproteobacteria; order Rhodobacterales; family Rhodobacteraceae; genus Pseudorhodobacter. The sequence continues at coordinate 9,076 of CBDTUV010000085.1, forward strand.
CGGTTCAAATCGGTGAAAGCGCCACTGTCACCCGCCCGCGTCCCATCTAGGGTAATTTCCAAAAATCAGTGGTTTTGATCTGGGTCAAAGCGCGGTTTTTCAAACCACAGCACCTTAAAGCGACAGGTCGCGCATTGGCGGTTTGTCGTCAGTCGGGTCCGATTGCGTGCAAACCAAACTGTCAAATGTGTTTGAAACAGGTATAAAAAAAGGAAAAACCGCATGATCGGATATGTAGACGCACCTATCACTTGGGGCCTTGTTCGTGGCATGGCGCGCCGGGCAGGCGTTGACGTGCCGCGCGCCGTCATTGACGGCTGGCTGACACGGGCTGACCTCGCCAAAATCATCTCGCGTTGTGCGACGGGCGATTGCGCCAAAGGCTGCATGGATGTTTTGGCAACAAGCGTCGGCCCCGCCGCCCAATCCCCGCCCAGCTTTTGCGCGATCAAGGCCGATCTAGAGGCATTGGCCCCCGAGCATCCAAACGCCTAAAGCGCCGATGCGCTGACTAGCGGTGCCTATGATCTGCGGCCAAATATCTGCGACTGTTGATCAAAGGCAAAATGCGCTAAACACGCCCCGATGCAAGGGGGCTTTCATGTTGCAACTGATGGCAGTGATCAGCGACCGGGGCTCGCGCTACGCCGTATCCGGTGGCGCGGTTCAGACCCGCGCTGATATTGACGCCTTTTTGAAAGCGCTGAAATCCAACAAAAAGTTTGCCAAGGCCACCCATAACTCTTGGGCCGCGCTTTTAAGCACCGATGGCCCCGTGCGCAATGATGATGGCGAGGCAGGTGCCGCCGCCGCGATCTTGCGCATGTTGGAACGCGAAGGCGTGACCGATCATATCATCGTAGTGACGCGCTGGTTTGGCGGCACCCAGCTTGGCGGTGACCGCTTTCGCCACATCACCACCTGCACCCGCGCCTATCTTGACGC
>CBDTUV010000086.1:0-9980 GCA_965363575.1 uncultured Pseudorhodobacter sp.
CGAACCCTCGTATTCAGCTTGGGAAGCTGCTGCTCTACCATTGAGCTACACCCGCAATACGCGACCAAATAGGCCAGCAGCGCGTCGCCGTCAAGCGGGTTGCGCGGCTTGGTCTGGCATCGTCCCTTAGGGAAAGGTGGTTTCCGTTCGCTCAGTCGCCAATACTGATGGCAGCTTCTGTCAATGGTGTTGCAAATGGACTTGGTGTCTAACGAAACGAAGCTTTGTTCGTCACGACCTGCTAAAAACACCAAAGCCGCAAAGCGCAGGTACGGCTATGACGCATCGCTGCACCCCCAGACTGGGGTCTGGGGGGCAGTGGGGTCTGGCCACAGGTCCAATAGTGCTGTGACCGATCAACCCCAAACAAGGGCGGGCGAGGGGACTGAAAACCCGCCCCATTAGAATTACATTGCGGGAAGCATAACCGTGTCGATCACATGGATCACACCATTGGATTGTACAACATCGGCGATGGTCACAGTGGCCACATTGCCACCCTCATCCGTCAGTTTGACCATGTCGCCTTCATAGCTGGCCTGCAGGGTGCAGCCGCCCAAGGTTGGCACAGGGTGCTTGCCACCGTCATCCGCGATCATCTTGTTCAGCGCGTCCAGCATCACCGCTTTGCCTACCACATGGCAGGTCAGGATCTTGGTCAACTGGTCTTTGTTCTCGGGTTTCAGCAGGGTTTCCACGGTACCAGCGGGCAGTTTGGCAAAGGCGTCATTGGTGGGCGCGAATACGGTGAACGGGCCTTCGCCTTGCAGGGTTTCGACCAAGCCTGCTGCGGTGACAGCGGCCACCAGCGTTGTGTGATCGGCCGAGTTCACGGCGTTTTCAACGATGTTTTTGGTATCAAACATCGCAGCACCACCAACCATCGGGTTTTCGGCCAGCGCCATCCCCGACATCAAGGCCAAAGCTGCAATAGGGGAAGCGATTTTTGTAAAGTTCATGGTGTCTCTCCGTGTCATCCAAGGGCCAATCCCTTTGGTATGATGGAGCTACGCAAGACGGTGGGCGGAAGTTTCAAGCGTCACGAAAAAAGTTCAGATCTTTTCGACAACGCCTGTCACAAGCACGGGTCCCGTTGGCGCACCCGTGGGTGACCCGCCCGTAGGTTCAAGACTGATCGCCAGCACCATACCGGGGGCAAGGCCCATGCTGGCAAGGGTCAATTCCTGCCCCGTGATCAAGCCAAGTGATACTGGCGGCGCATTGCCGATGATCAACCACAACTCATGCACGCGGCCCGCCTCGGCGGCCGTCCCGGCGATACGGGCAATGCGCAATTCATTGCCGCGCAAGCCCACCTCATACCGCAGATCAGTGGTTTCCGAGGCAAGCGTGGTCAGCGGGGCAAAAGGCATGGGCGTGGTGGTGGGCAAATAGGCCAGAACCGCCAGCCCCAAGGCCGCAGCCACGGCTGCACCGCCAAACCAGCTTTTCCAAAAAGCACGCTTTGCAGGTTGCGCGCTTGTGGGCAGACCAAATAGCCGCGCCTCAATCTGGGGCAGCAGGTTGGGGGCAGGGGCGTCGCCGTAAGCATCGTTCAAGGGGGATAGTCGTTCTTCCCAGCGCGCCACGGCCAGCGCGAAATGCGTATCGCGGCGGATCCGGGTGGCGCATGCCTCGCGCGCCTCTAACGGCAATGTACCAAGCACATACTCGGCGGCCAACAGATCGGCGTCATCTTGCGGGGTGTCAGTTTGGGTCATTGGTCCAAACACTCCCTGAGCTTCAGCAGGCTGCGGCGCAACCAAGTGCGCATGGTATTGATCGGTACGCTGTAACGCTCGGCCAAGACCTCATAGGACAGGCCTTCCAGATAGGCGCCTTGTACGGCGGCGGAACGATCGGGGTCCAATTCTTCAAAGCATTTCACCGCACGACGCGCTTCGCCCTCGGCCACCAGACCTGACAAGGCACTGCGGCTGGTATCGGCCAGCTGAGCTACCGTCTCGCCATCATCATTGCTGGCTTGCACGGCGCGGCTGCGCAAGCGGTCAATCGCATGGTTGCGGGCAATGGCGATCAGCCATGTCATGCCCCGGCCTTTGGTCCCGTCAAAACGGGCTGCGCGCAGCCAAACGCGGGTGAAAACCTCTTGCAATGCATCCTCCGCCTCTGCTCGGTTACCCAAGATACGCAGCAAAACGCCCATAAGTTTCGAGGAGGCCGCAGAATAAATATCTGCGAACGCCGCACGCTCTTGCGCGGCGATCCGGGTTAGCAGTGCGGCGATGGGGTCATCGTCCGTCATGGGCAAAGCAAAATGTCATCGCGCGACCCTATCAGGACGCAGCGGCGCGTCAATCGGTCAGCTACGCCTGCGCCGTCTTCCGCCTTCGGCATCGCCACCACCGGTGTTAAAGTTCACATCGGGCAAGGTCAGGATTGAAAACAGGTTCGGGAACCCTTCAACCGCGTTGGGGATATTGGACGCGTTGACGAAATGTTCCTGAAAGCGCGGTTCAATCGCGGTTTCAATTTTGTGGATTTGGTTGACGGTATGTTCCACCTCGGCCCGCGCTGCGCGATTAAGCAGCGCAATCCGCGCGCCCGTACCCGCCGCGTTGCCAGCCGAAGATACCTTGTCCAGTGGCACATCTGGGATCATGCCCAACACCATTGCATGCTTGGGGCTGATATGGGCGCCAAAGGCACCGGCCAGCACGATACGGTCCACGGTATCGACGCCGAACTTATCCATCAACAACCGTGCGCCGGAATACAGGGCGGCTTTGGCCATCTGAATCTCTCGGATATCGCGGTTTGTCACGGTGATGCGCGGCCCGCCATCGGCACTGCCATCCCACACCAAATAGGAATGCGTGCGCCCATCTTTGAAAATACGGGTAGTGCCGGTTTGTTCGGGCGACCCGATTAGGCCCGGCCCATCGACCAACCCCGCCATTCGCATCTCGGCGACCATCTCAATGATCCCCGACCCGCAGATGCCTGTGATGCCCGTTGTGGCAATGGCCTCATCGAACCCCGCCTCATCCGACCACAGGTCCGATCCGATCACTTTGAACCGGGGTTCCTTGGTCACGGGATCGATTTCTACGCGTTCAATCGCACCGGGGGCGGCACGTTGGCCCGAACTGATCTGCGCCCCTTCAAAGGCGGGGCCAGTGGGCGAGGAACACGCCAGCACCTTTTCGGTATTGCCCAGCAAAATTTCTGCATTGGTGCCGACATCAACAACCAACAGCAAATCCTTGGATTTTTCCGGCGCCTCGGACAGCGCCACGGCGGCGGCATCGGCCCCCACATGGCCTGCGATGCAGGGTAAAAGATAGACCCGCGCGGAGGGGTGGATCTGCAAATCCAAGTCGCGCGCGGTCAAGTGCAAACTGCCCGAGGTGGCCAGCGCAAAGGGGGCTTGGCCCAGTTCATACGGATCAATCCCAAGGAACAGATGGTGCATAACCGGGTTACAGACAAAGACCGTGTCCATGATCAGGCCCTTATCAATCCCGGCCTCATCCGCGACATTGGTGAACAGCGTGTTCATGCCTGCACGCACGGCAGCGGTCATTTCCGAAGCCCCTGTAGGGTTCATCATGGAATAGCTGACGCGGCTCATCAAATCTTCACCAAAGCGGATTTGGGGGTTCATCAGGCCGCTAGAGGCCAGCACCTCGCCCGAGCGCAGATCGCACAAATGGCCTGCAATGGTGGTGGACCCAAGATCGACCGCCACGCCGTAGACGCTGCCTTCATAAAGACCCGGCCACAGATGCATGATACGCGGAACTTCGTCGTCGCGTTCGCGGTGCAAGGCCACAGTTACCTTCCACTCGCCCTTGCGCAAAACGGTTTGCAAACGGGTCAGCACCGACAGATCTGCGCGCACTGTTTCCACTTGCCATTGGTCGCGCAGCGCCATCGACAGGCGCTCAAAATCGCCCGAGGGGTCGTGCATATCCGGCTCGGCCACTTCGACGTAATGCAACGTTACAGACGGGTCGAGGTGGATTTGGCGCGCTTCGGCCCGCTTGCGGATCACTTGCTTGTGGACCTGGCTTTCGGGTGGCACGTCAATGACCACATCGCCTTGAACCTTGGCTTGGCAGCCCAAACGGCGACCATCGATCATGCCGCGCTTGGATTTATAGCGCTCTTCAACCGCGTTCCATTCGGACAATGCACCTTCCGATACCGTCACGCCATGCTTGGCAAATTCGCCGTAGCCGGGGCTGATCTGACATTTTGAACAGATACCACGCCCGCCGCAAACGCTGTCCAGATCAACCCCAAGTGAGCGCGCCGCCTGCAAAACCGGCGTGCCAACAGCAAAGCGCCCGCGCTTGCCCGAGGGGGTGAAAATTACCAATGCGTCTTGGGTGGTGATATCAGATGTCATGGCTTGTCCTTACACTTGTCTCAATGGTTTTAGGCTGTGCAGGGGCAGTTGCAATGCCATAAAGCGGCTATTTGGAGGATGGTTTCGCCGTATTCAGCGCGTTCGACTGAACCAATGGCCGTGATTGCCCAAAATCCCTGTTTTTTCAAGGAGAAATCGCGGTAATGGCCCAATCACAACGGACGGATTTTCAGCGTTGATATACGGTTTTCCTTGCGCGACACCACCTCAAAGCGAAAACCGTGAAAGCTGAACACCTGGCCCTCGCTTGGGATCAACTGCGCCTCATGGATCACAAGGCCCGCAACGGTGTTGGCCTCATCATCGGGCAGGCTCCAATCAGTCACGCGGTTCAGGTCGCGGATGGTCATGGACCCTTCGATCACGTAATCGCCGGCCTCAGTTCGGGTCAAGGATTGGTCCTTTTCGACCACGTCAAACTCATCGCGAATTTCACCGACGATCTCCTCCAAGATATCCTCAAGCGTGATCAGCCCGCGCAAGGCACCGTATTCATCCACGACCAAGGCAAAATGCGTGCGCCGCTTTAGAAACTGCCGCATCTGCTCATCCAAGGGGGTGGTTTCGGGCACGAAATAGGGCTTCATCGCGACTTTGATGATATCAAGATCGGTTAGTTTCGCGATCCGGCCCGACCCCATCCGAAGCAGTTTTTCCACCTCGCGCAGCAAGTCCTTGGCATGGACCACGCCCAAGATATTTTCATCATCGCCGCGGTAAACGGGCAGGCGAGTATGGGGTGAGGCAAGCACTTGCGACAAGATATCACCCGGCGCTTTTTCGGCATCAATCATCTCAATCTCGCGCCGGTGGCGCATAACTTCCTCTACGGTGCGGTCACTTAGGTCCAACGCGCCGAGTAGTCGATCCCGGTCTTCTTTTTCCACAGCGCCTTCGGAATGGCCAAGGGCGATGGCGCCGGCAATTTCCTCACGCAGGGCCAAGAACTTGCTGTCAGGGTCGGTGCGCACGCCAAAAAGGTACAAAATCCCGCGCACCAAGGCACGCACCAAATTGACCACAGGTGAAAAAACCGGGATGATCAGCGCAATCGCGGGTGCCACCCGTGAGGCCGCGGTTTCGGCATTGGTGATCGCATAGGTTTTGGGCAGCACTTCAGCGAAAATAAGAACAAGGGCGGTCATGACCAAGGTCGCCACGGCGACCCCGCTTTCGCCAAAAAGCCGGGTCATCAAGGCAGTGGCCAAGGCTGCGGACAAGATGTTGACGACGTTGTTGCCAAGCAAAAGCGCGCCGATCAGCTTTTCGCTATCATCGGTGACTTGCAGCGCTTTGGCAGCCCCTTTTGACCCGCGATCGGCCTGTCCGCGCAGCTTGCCACGTGATGCGGCGGTGAGCGCGGTTTCAGAGCCAGAGAAGAAAGCAGACAGCAGCAGCAAACACAAAATTGCGCCGGCCGTAAGCCATAGTCCGGTGTCAAACATCATATCGTTCACGTCGCTTCCCCGTCATTTTTTCCGTCGTTCCTGCTGTAAATAGTAGCGTACATCATCCGTACAGCACCTGTACATTTTCCGTATGCCATTTGCAAAGCCGCGTTGTTACGATTGCTTTTTGGCAAGGGGGTGGTGGTTCAGCACCAGCGCCTTCAAATGCTCATCCAGCACATGGGTGTAAATCTCGGTGGAGGACAGGTCTGCATGGCCGAGCAAGGTCTGGATCACCCGCAGGTCGGCACCGCCCGCAAGCAGATGGGTGGCAAAGGCGTGACGCAAAGTGTGGGGCGTGACCTGTGCGGGGTCAAGACCCGCGTGCAGCGCAAACCCTTTGAGCAAGACAAAGAATTGCTGGCGCGTCATATGGCCTGCCGCCCCGCGCCCCGGAAATAAAAACCGCGAGGGTTTTTTGGCGGCGGCCAGCCCGCCTGCTTGTGCGGCCGTTTCAGCCGCATCGCGCAACACCAGCCACGCGGCCAGCGCCGCCTTGGCGGGGGGCGAGAGGGGGACCATGCGTTCCTTGCCACCTTTGCCGCGCACCAAAATCATCGCCGGATCACCGCGCGCGCTGGCCACGGGCAGTTCTACCAATTCCGACACACGCATGCCGGTGGCATAAATCAGCTCCATCAAGCAGGCGTTGCGGGTGGCCTCAACCGGGGTGCGGGCGCTGTCATGGGCGGCGATGATCAGCGCCTCGACCTGTGGCAATTCAAGCGTTTTCGGCAGCTTGGCGCTGCGCCCCGGCCCTTTGATCCGTAAACCGGGATTGTCGCTGCGCCAGCCTTCTTCGAACGCAAAGCGGTAGAGTTGGCGGATGGCGGACAGCCTGCGCGCGCGGGTCGATTTCGACAGGCCCTGCGCCTCGCAAAAGATCAGATACGCCTCTATGTCGCTGCGGGTGGCGGTGGCAAAGGCTTTGGCCGCGCGGTCCAGCCAGCCGCCAAAATCCACCAGATCACGACCATACGCCAGTTGTGTGTTGCGGGCGGCGTCCAACTCGGCGGCTTGCGCCTGAAGGAAAGTAGAAATCCAGCGGTCGTGGTCGGCGGTCATCCGCGCCGCTCCAACAGCATCAACTCCAATGCGGTGCGGCGGGCCAGATCCTCTAGGCCGACATGGCGAAACAGCGCCAAACCGTCGGTCACACCGCGCAGATCGCCTTGCAACCCGCGTTCGATCCGGTCAACCGCGTGCAAAATCGCCTCACCCAGACGGTTTTCCGTCAAAAGCGCCATAAGATCGGCAGGCGGGGTTGGGCGGACAAAGGCAGGGGCAATGGCGCGGGCAAGGCTGTCGGGGGGGGTGACGCCTTGCAGATTGCCGCGCGCAAGACCGATCAAGAACGCCTCTTTGGTATTGGCGGGCGTGCGGGCAAGGGCGGCACGTTCATACAGGTTGGACAGCAAGGCGATGCGAAAGGTCAAGGCCGCCGCATTTTCTGTCAAAGGCAAGCGCAGCAAGCGTTCGGAAAACAGTTCGGCAAACGGCACCTCAAGGGCGACCGAGGTCATCATATCCCAAGCTTGCGGCAAGGCGGACGCCACTGCGCCGGGGTCACTGGCGGTGAGGGCTGTGTCAAATTGTTGAAACGCCTCTACGCGGTCCCAAACCCCGCCCGAGGCGGCAGGCAAGCGTTCGGTATAGATGCCCAAAAGGACATTGGGGTCGAGAACCGAGGCGCGGCCCAGACGTTCGGCGGCCTCTATCTGCGCTTTCCAGCCGGCGGTTTCGCGCAGTTCGGCATGGGAAAAGGCAAGGGGCAAATGGGCGGTGGGCAAGCCTTCGCCAATCGCATCCAGCATCCGCCACGCCAGCGGAGTGACAGGGGATGGGGGTTCAAGCGCTGGCTCGCCCTCAAACAGGTCGGGGTCGAGGAAGCGGGTCAGCAGCGCGTCATCCGAAGGTTCGACATAGCCCAAGGCTTGCGCCATGCGCAGGGTCAAAGCGCCACCAGCCCAATCGCCCGCACGCGCAAGGCAAAAGATGCGGGCAGGATAGGTAGGGGCCAAATTGGGGGTTTCGCGCAAATAGGCGCAGGCGTCATCTTCCTTGCCTGTCAGCATCGAGATGTCGAAATAGCGGCGAAACACCTCCGGGCTCATCTTGCCCGAGGCGAGGATGAGGGCGTTCGCCTCCTCTAACGCGCCCATTTCCAGCAGCTTATCAATCCGCGCTCGCAACAATATCCCGCGCCCGCCGGCATCGGGGGGGGCGGTTGATTGCGCAAGCATCACGGTCATCAGCGCGCGTTGCAGCGATGGCAGGCTATCATCGCGTTTTTGCGAGATGAGGGCGGCGATTTGTTCAGTCTGGCCCAAGCCCCAAAGATCACTGGGCAGGCCTGTGGTGGCGGGGGCCAAAATGCCTGCCGCATCGGGGGACGGGCCGCCGAGGACCGAGACAATCACATCTTGCGGCAAGGCGCTGCCTGCGCCGGTGATGCCGGGTTCAGGGGGCGGCAGTTTTTGGGCGGGGGTTGAGACGGAACTGGACAGCCAGTCGATCGCGGACATCGGTCCTTCGGCCAAAGTGGCTTGCGGGGTCAGAACCCCTGCCAAAACGATGCCAAGTCTGAAAAGCCGAAACCCGGCCTTATTGCCCATCCAATACCACCGGCTTGGTTATGACCGCTTGTTCCGGTGACAAATCGCCAAGATAGGCAAAGCCTGTCAGGCCAATCATCCCCAAAACCACCAATATCGCTATCGCCTTGACGATGAGTTTCATTCTACCGCTTTCTTGCCCGCGCCCATGTGCCGAAATTGTCCAAGCTGATGTGGGCATCGTCGCGTCCAAATCAACAGCATTTCGGTCGTACTCGCAGGGTCTATACTGATTCATAACCGACTTCACGCCCTTGCGCAAAGAATTGCGTCTTTAAGGCAAGGCTTTGCCGACTGTCCTTGGAGGTTGCGTTTGGGCAGGGCTGGACAGTTTGCAATAAGGGCCGTTATTGGGGTAATCAGGAACTGGAAATGCGCGAGGATGGCTTTCGGGATGCGGCTAAAGAAATCTGTCGTCATGGTTGGGATGATGGGGTCGGGTAAAACCGCCGTCGGCACGCAGCTATCGCGACTTTTGTCTGTTCCGTTCATTGATTCTGATGATGCCATTGTAACGGCCGCCGATCGCAGCATTGCCGAGATATTTGAACGCGACGGAGAGCCGTTTTTCCGGACCAAAGAAACGCAAATTATTAGGCGTTTGCTGGAAGGGCCTGCGTGTATTTTGTCGACTGGCGGCGGCGCGTTCATGTCGCCTGTCAATCGGACAATGATCGCGGGCAAGGGTGTGTCGGTGTGGTTGCGCGCCGATGTGAACCTGTTGTGGCAGCGGGTGCGGCACAAAACCACGCGGCCTTTGCTGCGCACCGCCAATCCGCGCGCCACGTTGAAAGAGATTTATGACGTCCGCGTGCCGATTTATGCCTTGGCGGATTTGACGGTGGAATCAGAGGCCGAGTTGTCGATTGATGGCATGGCCCGCAAGGTGTTGGACGCGCTGACGACGCGGGCCGATGTGTTGGAAAGGTAAGGCGGAATGCAAACCGAGAGTGTTCGGGTAGATTTGGGAGCGCGCAGCTATGACGTCCGGATAGGCGCAGGGTTAATTGACCGCGCGGGGGCCGAGATTGCGCCGTTCTTGCGCCGCAGACGGGCTGCGATTGTCACCGATGAAACCGTCGGTGCTTTGCATTTGGTGCGGCTTCAGGCGGCTTTGGCGGCGCATGGAATAGAGAGTACGGCGCTGGCCTTGCCGCCCGGCGAAGGCACCAAGGCCTGGCCGCAGTTTTCGCGTTGTGTTGAATGGTTGCTGGACCAAAAGGTGGAACGCAAGGATTTGGTCATTGCCTTTGGCGGCGGGGTGATTGGTGATTTGGTGGGGTTTGCGGCGGCTGTGTTGCGGCGCGGGGTGGGGTTTGTGCAAATCCCCACGTCTTTGCTTGCACAAGTTGACAGCTCGGTCGGGGGCAAAACCGGGATCAACGCGCCGCAGGGTAAGAACCTGATCGGGGCGTTTCACCAGCCGACGTTGGTGTTGGCCGATATTGGGTTGTTGGGTACATTAACGCCGCGCGACTTTTTGTCAGGGTATGGCGAGGTGGCCAAGTATGGGCTGCTGGG
>CBDTUV010000087.1:0-9816 GCA_965363575.1 uncultured Pseudorhodobacter sp.
AAGAAGCGGATGATGACGTGTGGCAGACCGGCAGTACCGATCATCAGCGACAAGGTGAACAGGAACATGTTGAACATAGAAGTGTTCAGCGTGGTGTACTGCGCAAAGCCCAGCTCGGTCACAACTTGGTCAAGCTTGGTCAACAATGGCAAACCAGACTCGAGGTGCGTTCCGAACAAGCCCAGACCCGGAATCGGGTTACCGGTCAGCTGCAACGAGATGAAGATCGCCGGGATGGTATAGGCGACAATCAAAACGCAATACTGAGCAACCTGCGTGTAGGTGATGCCCTTCATCCCGCCCAAAACGGCATAGACGAACACGATCGCCGACGCGATATATAGGCCGGTATCGCTTTGCACTTCCAAAAAGCGCGAGAAGGCAACGCCTGCACCAGTCATCTGGCCGATAACATAGGTTACCGAAATGACGATCAGCGAGACAACAGCCACCATGCGGGCTTTTTGGCTGTAAAAACGGTCACCGATAAACTGCGGAACCGTGAACTTGCCAAATTTGCGCAAGTATGGCGCCAAGAGCAGCGCCAACAGCACGTAGCCGCCCGTCCAACCCATCAGGAAGGTCGAGTTGCCATAACCGACAGCAGCAATCAGGCCCGCCATCGAGATAAACGAAGCCGCCGACATCCAGTCAGCCGCAGTTGCCATACCGTTCAAAACAGGGTGTACGCCCTGGCCTGCAGCATAGAATTCAGCCGTGGTCCCGGCGCGGGCCCAAATGGCGATACCGATGTAGAGCCCGAAAGACGCGCCTACAAAGATAAGGTTTAGGGTATATTGATCCATGTGTTCCGATCCTTATTCTTCAACGCCATGTTCAGCATCGACCTTATTCATTTTCCACGCGTAGAAGAAAATGAGGCCGAGGAACACGAGAATTGAGCCCTGCTGGGCAAACCAGAAGCCAAGGTCACTGCCCCCGACTGCGATGCCCGAAAGCATGGGCCGTAGTAGAATGCCAAACCCGAAAGAAGCAACGAACCAAATCACCATGCAAATGGTGATGATCCGGATATTTGCGCTCCAATAGGCGTTGGACGATGATTTGTCCGCCATTTGCGTAACTCCCTGTTTTGTTCCCTCAACCACCTTTCCAGAACAGAAAGATGGCGTCCCTCGTTAACCCATCACCCGTTTTACGCTGGCCTGCAGTGCCTGTCCGACCGAGGCGATGTCAGCCATCGCATCAATCGTTTCCAGAACACCCCGACCATCGTAATAGGCGATAAGCGGCGCCGTCTGGGCGTGATACGCAGCAAGCCGCGCCCCCGCCGTTTCGGCATTGTCGTCGGCACGGCGCTTGAACTCCGTCCCGGCGCATTTGTCACAAACACCCGGCTTTGCAGGCTGTTTGAAAGCATCGTGATACCCTTCGCCGCAAGAAGCGCAGGTATAGCGGCCCGCGACACGGGCAACCATCGGCGCATCGTCGACTTCCATCGAGATCACCGAATTCACACGTTGACCTGTGCTGGCAAGCAGCCCGTCCAACGCCTCGGCCTGACCCGCTGTGCGGGGAAAGCCATCAAGAATTACACCCCGTTTGGTATCGGGGTCTGTCATACGGTCTTTCAAGATCGCCAGCACGATTTCGTCTGACACCAGGCCACCAGCCTGCATCACCGCTTGGGCCTGCTTGCCCGCATCGGTGCCAGCGGCCACGGCGGCACGTAGCAAATCGCCAGTGGACAGCTGCACAAGGCCAAACGCCTCCTCTAGCATCCGGGCTTGGGTGCCTTTGCCGGCCCCGGGGGGGCCAAGCAAAATTAGGACAACTGGGGCTGTAGATGTACCCGCCATAAATTAAACCCGGTTCATGCGGTTAGCGATCAATTCCTCAACCACCGAAGGGTCAGAAAGGGTTGAGGTATCGCCGAGGGCTGCATAATCATTCTCGGCAATCTTGCGTAAAATGCGGCGCATGATTTTGCCGGACCGGGTTTTTGGCAGACCCGGCGCCCATTGAATTAGATCTGGGCTGGCAATTGGGCCAATTTCCTGGCGCACCCACTTGACCAACTCTTTGCGCAGATCATCTGTGGGTTCGACGTCATTCATCAAGGTGATATAGGCATAGATGCCTTGGCCCTTAATCTCATGCGGATAGCCAACCACCGCAGCCTCGGCCACAACGGCATGCGCCACCAGCGCGCTTTCCACCTCGGCCGTTCCCATGCGGTGGCCCGACACGTTGATCACATCATCGACGCGGCCTGTGATCCAATAATAGCCATCGGCGTCACGGCGGCAGCCATCACCGGTAAAATAATAACCCGGATACTGGCTGAAATACGCCTCTTCAAAGCGAGCATGATCGCCCCACAAGGTACGCATCTGGCCTGGCCAGCTGTCAGAGATGCATAGCACGCCTTCCGCCACGGTTTCCGACTGCACCTTGGCAGTAGCGGCGTCCAAAATGATCGGCTTGATCCCAAAGAAGGGCAGCGTTGCTGACCCCGGCTTTTGCGGAATGGCGCCAGGCAGCGGGGTAATCAAGTGGCCACCGGTTTCGGTTTGCCAAAATGTATCCACGATGGGGCATTTACCTTTGCCCACATGCGTATTGTACCAATTCCACGCCTCAGGGTTGATCGGCTCACCGACTGAACCAAGCAGCTTCAGGCTGGACAGGTCGTGCTTTTCCACCCACTCCGTCCCTTGCGCCATCAGCGCACGAATGGCGGTTGGCGCGGTGTAAAACTGGTTGACCTTGTGCTTGGCGCAAACTTCCCAGAAACGACCTGCATCTGGATAGGTCGGCACGCCTTCGAACATGATCGTGGTCGCGCCATTGGCCAGCGGGCCATAAATAATGTAGCTGTGGCCTGTTACCCAGCCCACATCGGCGGTGCACCAAAACACATCGCCGTCATGGTAATCAAAGGTCATCTGATGCGTCATCGCTGCATAAACCAGATACCCGCCCGACGAATGAACCACGCCTTTGGGCTTGCCGGTTGAGCCGGACGTATACAGGATAAACAGCGGATCTTCGGCGTTCACTTCGGCACAGTCGCAGGTCGGTGCCGCTGCCGCCATTTCAGCCTTTACATCGACATCGCGACCTTCAATCCAGGTGGTCTGATCGCCGGTATGTTTGACAACAAGGCATTTCACCCGATCATCGCAATGCAACAAAGCCGCATCGGTGTTGGCCTTCAACGCGGTTTTGCGGCCACCACGCGGCGCGAAATCGGAGGTAATCACGCATTTCGCGTCGGAATCGTTGATCCGGTTGCCCAAAGCATCGGGCGAAAATCCTGCGAAAACGATAGAATGGATTGCGCCGATCCGCGCACAGGCCAGCATTGCATAGGCAGCCTCTGGGATCATCGGCAGATAAATGACAACGCGATCGCCTTTCTTCACACCCTGTGCTTTCAGCACATTGGCCATGCGGCAGGTGTTTTCCAAAAGCTGCGCATAGGTAATGTGTTGCGCCGGAGTGTCGGGGTGATCAGGTTCCCAGATAATCGCAGTCTGATTTGCACGAGTCGCGACATGGCGGTCGATACAATTGGCCGACACATTCAGCTGTCCATCTTCAAACCACTTGATCGACACGTTACCCAATTCAAAATTGGTGTCTTTGACCTTGGTGTAAGGCTTGATCCAATCAAGTCTCTTGCCCTGCTCAGCCCAAAAGGCAATCGGGTCGGCGACAGAGGCCGCGTACATCGACGCATAGGCTGTGGCATCAACATGGGCCATAGCGGCAAACGCATCAGAAACGGGATAGACCGAAGCGGCCTGAACGGGTTGCGACATGACTGTTTCTCCTCAAAATGGGCTCAAACCGGGCTCAAACCGGGCGCAGATTTGCCCCTAGCCTCTCCACCACAGCGCGTGATAGCTGCTAGCCCCATAAAGGCACTATACCCCAACAGTCAACTTTTACGTAACTCTTTTTGATATAATGATTTTTCTGTAAATAAATTTACGAATACGGCCTTGCATTTGTAAATTGAGCAAATTGTGGCAAATTTTTGGCATTACTTTTCAAGCCCATAGCCGTTCACAAACAGGTTACAATTTACGCACCCATAGGCACAAAACGGGGCAGCAGGCCGTTTAACGCAACGTAAAATGATCAAACATCGTATTTTGCAAAATCTTGCTGATGCCTTTCTGGCTAACTTTCGTGGTTCATTTCGCACTGATTCGTTTCTGCCAAACTCGCCTCAACAGCCGCGATGTTTGGCAGGTAAGTGACGTGCGGCTCTTGCAGGCCGTGGCTGTGCAAAACCGCCCTTACATCGGCATTGGTGGCCGTGAAAAACAAGCGCCCCCCTTTGCGTTGGGTTTTGCGGGCCAGCAGTGCAAAAGACCGCGCACCCGAACTGTCGATAAACGGCACCTCGGCAAAATCAACGGCAAAGCCTTGCGGCGTGTCTGCAATTCGGTCCAAGACGGACCCCAGCCGTGCGGCGGCCCCAAAGAAGTAAGGGCCACGCAAATGGCAGACCACCAGCTCAGGCGTGCTGGGGTCATACCCGCCATCCGCCTCGGGCAGGCCCGCATCGGCAGCGTCAGACATGCGGCGAATAAACACAGCCCCACCAAGTGCCACGCCGACCACGATGCCTGTCGTCAAATCTTGGAAGATCACCAAGCCCAAGGTCACAAGAACCACCATCGCATCTGCCCGGCTAGACCTGACAAGCGCCCAAAGCTCTTCTTTCTCGGCCATATTCCACGCGACGATGGCCAAAACTGCGGCCAAGGCTGCCAAAGGGATATAGGCAGCAAGCGGGGCGGCGATCAGCATAAAACCAAGCACAAATACCGAATGCAGCATGCCAGATACCGGCCCGTGCGATCCGGCGCGCACATTGGTTGCGGTACGGGCGATGGTGCCAGTCACACAAATCCCCCCAAACAACGATGACCCGATATTCGCCACGCCCTGCGCAACAAGCTCGGCGTTTGAGCGATGCCGCCGCCCGGTCATACCATCGGCGACCACAGCCGACAGCAGCGATTCAATAGCCCCCAAAAGCGTAAAACTCGCAGCCCAAGGCAAAGCCGTCCATATCATCGGCATCGTCATTTGCGGCAAAGATGGGCGCGGAAGGCCGCTCGGCAGTCCACCAAACCGGGTACCGATTGTGTCTACATTCAAACCAAAACCCGCTACAAAAATCGACGCGGCCGCCACGGCAAGCAGCAGGCCCGGCCAATTGGGTCGCCACCGTTTCAGCGCAAGGATACTTGCAATCGTTCCTGCTGCCACGCTGCAAGCAGCCAAGCTTGCTGTATCGCGCACCTCCCACAACACAGGCAATTTGTGCAAAAGTTCACCAGGTTCGGCTTGATCCAGTTGAAGGCCCAGCAAATCCCGCAACTGGCTGGCAAAGATGATAATGGCGATCCCGGCCGTGAATCCAACAGTCACAGGATAAGGGATGAAGCGAATGTAACTGCCGAAGCGCAACGCCCCAACCGCGATCAGCATGAGCCCTGACAAAAACGTGGCAAGCAGCAATCCCTCAACCCCGGTTGCTGTGGCACAAGCCGCAACCAGCACGATAAACGCGCCCGCAGGCCCACCGATTTGAAAACGCGACCCGCCCAGCACCGAGACCAGAAAGCCCCCGATGATTGCCGTGTAAAGCCCGCGCTCTGGCCCGACCCCGCAGGCAATCGCAATCGCCATCGACAAGGGTAGCGCCACAATCGCCACCGTTAGCCCTGCCAATGCATCGGCGCGCAAAGCTTGTAGGCCATAACCTTCGCGCAGCACGGTTATCAGTTTCGGCAAAAACTCTGGCGGTTCGCTTTGGCTTGTCTTGGTCATAGTCCGCCTGTAAATCTACTAGCCACACCAGACCCCCAGCACAAAATGCTGTCAAGCTTCCAGCGCAAGAAGGGCAATCTATGCAGCAACGCCCAGACCCAACGCCGCCAGCGGATGCAACTGAAATTGCATTGGCGCAAAGTTTCTTGAACTTACCACACGGCGCATTGTCCTATATTGGAACGGATGGCTTGCCGGGTATCAGCCGGATCGCGATTGGTCGCGACGCGGCAGGCTACCCCCTCACGCTGATATCAGCGCTTGCACCGCATTGGGCAGGCCTGCGCACCCATCCAGACTGCGCAATACTTTTGGGCGAGCCGGGACCAAAAGGTGATCCGCTAACGCACCCGCGCTTGATGATGCGGGCCAGCGCAAGTTTTGTCGAGGCAGACGCGCGCCCTGCTCTGCGTGCGATCTGGCTTGCAACCCACCCCAAGGCCAAGCTTTACATCGATTTCGCTGATTTTGCTTTCGTCAGGTTCACGCCAGTCGATTGCCTTTTGAACGCTGGTTTTGGCAAGGCCAGACGTCTTACGCCCCAAGAACTTCTGGCAAAACTTTAGGGCCTCATCCTCAAAAAAACGGCGGACCGCGCACGGTCCGCCGAACATCAATTTTTCCTTCAGAACCAATCCGTCAATTGGGATTGTCGCAGCGAATGGTTGCCTGCACCCTGCCGCGCAACGGCTGCGGCCAGCGCAAATGGATCATCCGGCCATCCGTGCCACGCTCGGTTTCCGCATATGGCATGGAATAGTCGATCACATTTGATCCGTTTTTTACCGCGTTTTCCTTGGTAAGGCCGCAAATATTGCGTGCCCGCGCCCCAAAGGGCAGATAGCCGCCCGTATCAACCACCCAAGTATCCGCTTCCGTATTCTGGTCATGCTGAAGTGTGACCGGGCTTTGCGTAATCTGGTTGACCCCATTATAGGCGTTGGCCTCAACGGTCAAATTCCGGAAACGCGCGAAATCCAGTGTTGCATGCGTGGTATCAACAGTCTCGACACGGTCAATATTCGTATTGATTGTGCGGAATGCGTTGTCATTCATCGCAAAGCCATTGATGAAATGACCAGGGCCATAAGGCTTGACCACCAAAAAGCTGAACGATACCGACGTGTCGCTGCTCGTGAAAATGTTCCCGGTCACCGTCAAGCCACCAAATGAAAACTCAGAGCTGAACTCGGGTGCAGAATCATGTTCATTTCCCCACTCGATATAGCAATTGTCGATGTAGTTCCCGATGATCAACGTCTTTACATTGGTCGTCGTGAACACAATCCCCGCACGCCGCACCCCTGCCGTTTGATCATCACCTTGAAAGAAATGGTTGCCGATAAAAATGTTGCCCGACCCACCAATGATCGCAAAATGCGCAAAGCGGACAATGCGGTTATTGCGGATTTTGGCGTCGTTTGAATTGACGTTCAGCGCAATCGACGTCCGGTTCTGCGCGGGCAACGGCTGTTCATTCGACAAGAATTGGCACTGATCGACATGCAACCCTTGGCACCCTTCACCAATCGAGGTGATCCCACGATCTTTTGGCCGATTGAATGTGCAATCCGAAATGATGAACCCGATACCAGCAGACGGCAGCATGACAGCACTTGAACGACCGTTGCATTGGAACTCCATATCTTTGATTTCAAAACGGCCAAGATTTGCAAAACCGCTAAAATCCAGCAGATATTTATAGCGCGTAAACGTATAGGTGCGCGTACCCGCCGCCCCCCACAATGGCACGCTTAGCGTGATGGTACCGGCAGCAACATCCTTGGACGCGACATAAACTTCGCGGCCAACCCCCGTTCCTGTCACTTGCGACCCCACAAGAATATTGGCCACGTTCGCAACACCCGTCAGGCGCAATGCGTTGTTATTGGGTGTATAGGTGGCGACCGACGTGGCCGTCGTATCAACCCAAGCTGTCGACGTCCCAGCCTCAATCATCCCGTTCGCCAACACACGGCGCTGAACCAAAGTGTTCAGCCCCGAAACCGCTGCCACATCCAGTGGGCTGCTCAGAATGATACGCCGCCCACCAAGGTCGAACACCGCGTGGTCGGTAAAGTAAAACAGCACCTGCAAACCGCGACGTAACCCTTCTTCTTCGTCGCCAAACGCCGCTTCATATGTGTCCATGTCGTAGTCGCGCGTGCAAGACAGGCGAAACTGCGGTGGCATTGACACAGTGCCTTCAAACCGCACCTTGGACGTAAAGGTGACATTGGTGTTCAGAAGATATGTCCCCTTCGACACCAAAACCGACATCGCATTGTTGCGCGCGAATGTGTCGGCAGCATCAAACGCGGGCGCATCATTTGTGACCCCGTCGCCTTTTGCGCCAAAGTCACGCACATCCACCCACGGCATCAGATCCCGCAAAAACGCCGATGTAATGTCTTCGATTTCAATATCGTCAATGCGAACAACCCCGCCATTTGCCCCCGTAAGATCAAGACCAAAAAAGCCGTAGACGGGCGCAGTCCCCCAAGCCATGTCGACGCCCGCGCGGTTAGAGGTCGAGATGATCGCTGAGACAATCTGGATCTCACCATAGGCGGTCAGCGCCACGGACGGCCCAGTTTGCGGTACAGTGGTTACGTTCGTGTTGTTGGCAGCCCCCGCCCAACCCGCAATGCGCACCGATGGCAACGCGCCCGAAATGGCCTTGACCCGTGCCGTCACGCGCAAATACAGCCCCGGAACAATCGGCGTTTGCAAGTAAGATCGCAGCTTTTGCGTCGTTGATGTCTTTTGCAATTCCAAGCAGCCGCCAAAATCTTGATCCGCAGGAACAAACGCCGCATTCGGCTGCCCCGCATAGCTGCCCGATCCCGCGATGCCATCTTCACGCGACCACCGATTAAGCCCTGCCGAAAATGGGGGAGGCGTCAGCACCAACCCGTCAGTAATCGCTATGTTCATTGATCTAAACCCTCACGTTTTATGCGCCTATCGCAAGGCAAACCCAAAGGGCCCGCCATGACAGCGGTCAGAATTAGCGAGGTTGGGTTAATTCAGGCTAAGACCAGCGCGCGCAGCTTTCTGCATCCGCGCAACGCTTTAACTAAGCGTGCGTAGCATATCAGCGGCGGCACTATCGGGCGTCATGTCACCCCGTGCCACCGCGTCGCCCATCGCACGCATGGCTTCACGGGTTTTGGGCTGGGCGGTCAGGGCGCGCAGCAAACCTTGCCGCACTTCATCTTCAAACCAATGGCGGGCTTGGGCTGCGCGGCGCATATCCCAATGCCCATGGGCTTGGCGCCAATCGCGCAAGCTGCGCATCTCTTCCCAGGCTTTCTCGAGGCCCGCCTCCTCCAACGCAGACACCGTCATTGCACTGGGAAAGCCATCCGGGTCTTGCGGACGGCGGCGCAGCAATCGCAGCGCCCCCGCGTAATCAGCACAGGTGCGCATCGCGGCAGCCTTCAAATCGCCGTCCGCCTTGTTCACCAAAATGATATCCGCCATTTCCATGATACCGCGCTTGACGCCTTGCAACTCATCCCCACCCGCCGGGGCGAGCAGCAAAATGAACAGATCAGAAAGCTCGGCTACCACAGTTTCGGATTGCCCAACCCCCACGGTTTCAATCAGCACCACGTCAAATCCCGCCGCTTCACACAGCGCCACCGCCTCACGCGTGCGGCGCGCAACCCCACCCAAATGTGTTTGGCTGGGCGATGGTCGAATAAACGCTAGCGGCTCGCGACTCAAATGCTCCATCCGGGTTTTATCCCCAAGGATCGAGCCCCCTGACCGCGCCGACGACGGGTCCACAGCCAACACCGCAACCCGCAGGCCTTGGCGCACCAACATCAGACCAAAGCTCTCAATAAAAGTCGATTTCCCAACGCCGGGCGTCCCCGACAGCCCAATACGCAACGCCTGCCGTCCAAGGCCACGCAACCGGTCCGCCAGTTCCAGCGCCTGCGTCCGATGCTCTGCCCGCGTCGATTCGACCAAAGTGATCGCCCGCGCCAA
>CBDTUV010000088.1:0-9811 GCA_965363575.1 uncultured Pseudorhodobacter sp.
CCAAGACCTGCGTACTTGTTCTTGAACTTGGACACGCGGCCGCCGGTATCCATCAGCTTTGCGTTGCCGCCGGTCCAGGCTGGGTGTGCCAGTGGGTCGATATCCAGCGACATCTGGTCGCCTTCTTTGCCCCAGGTGGTAAAGGTTTGGAACACAGTACCATCCGTCATTTTGACGTTGATCATGTGGTAATCGGGGTGGATTCCATCTCTCATCGGTCCGCTCCTTATGCCTTGGGCGCTTTGTAATTGGTGTCTTCGGCGATACGGGCAGATTTGCCGCGACGATCGCGCAGATAGTACAGCTTGGCGCGACGAACGCGGCCACGACGGACGACTTCGATGCTGTCGATATTGGTGGAATAGAGCGGGAACACACGTTCTACGCCCTCACCGAAGGAAATTTTCCGAACGGTGAATGAGGCAGCCAAAGTGGCGCCGCCACGGCGAGAGATGCAAACACCCTCATAATTCTGAACACGGCTACGCGTGCCTTCGGTCACTTTGTAACCGACTTTGATGGTATCACCGGCTTTGAAGTCCGGGATCGTTTTGCCGAGTGCGGCGATTTGTTCCGCCTCGAGTTGTGCGAGCAGGTTCATACCTGGTCCTCTCAATTGCTCGTGGTTTGCCCACGAAGATGATGCCGCCCTATTGCTCTTGGTCTTCAACCGGGTCCCTACCATGCTTTGCACAGTAAGCCCGCCAGAGATCAGGCCTGCGTTCCTTTGTTAGCCTTTCGGCCATAGCCTGCCGCCAGTTCGAGATATTCCCGTGATGGCCGGATTGAAGCACTTCCGGTATCTCAAGCTCGTTCCAACGACTAGGTTTCGTAAACTGTGGAAACTCTAAAAGTCCATCCGAAAAGCTTTCCTCTTCGGTGGACGTTTGATTCCCAAGCACGCGCGGTATAAGCCGCACAGTTGCATCTAGCAAGGCCGTTGCGGCAATCTCACCCCCTGTCAGGACAAAATCGCCCAAAGACACTTCTTCAATGGCGTAATGATGCAAAACCCGCTCATCCACGCCTTCAAATCGACCACAGAGCAAGGTCATCCCTTTGGCGGCAGAGAATCGGCGCGCCATGGCTTGGTCAAACGGTTTTCCACGGGGTGACAAATAGATCACCGGCCATTCGCTGCGGTTCGCAGGCGCATCCGCTGCCGCCGCATCCAAGGCGGCGGCCACGACATCGGCGCGCAAAACCATACCTGCACCACCGCCTGCGGGCGTGTCATCGACGTTTTTATGTTTGCCAATGCCAAATTGGCGTAGATCAAGGGTTTCCAGCGCCCACAGGCCAAGGTCCAGCGCCTTGCCTGTCAGCGACAGGCCCAGAACGCCGGGAAAGGCGTCGGGGAACAAGGTGATCACCTTGGCCCGCCACGCGCCGGCCACGCGCAAATCAGACATCAGGTCGCGCGGCTTTAGGTTGGTCTGCACCGAAATGCGACCATGCGATTTTTGTTTTGGTGGGTGCGTGTCATCATCGGTCATGCAGCGCTGTCTATCTGGTTCGGCGCTTGTCGAAAAGGGGGCCTTATCGCAGGTATCTAGTCGCGCGGGGCTTGGGTCAAAATTTCAGCCTGCAACGCGGCAATGGCAGGTTTTGCGCTGGGATGTTGTGCATGCAACGCTTCCAAAAAGCCCATGTTCGGGCAGCTCTCCCACAAATTGGGGTTTTGGCGCAGCGCGGTAATCAGACGCTCGGCCATGCGCTCGATCAAGGCTGCATCGGCCCCCAGCACATCCATCACTTGCATCGGAACCCGCGGCTTTGCCAATCGGCCCAAGGATCCAGCATCGGAGGCCATCAGCATAAGCGCGCGTTTGCCCGCCAGTGACGCTGCATTGGTTTGAACCCGCGCCAGCAACACCTCATAGGTCATAGCTTCATCCACAAGGGCGCGCATGGCTGACAAATGGCTTTCCAACTCAGCCTCGGTCACATCATCGGACAGACCGTTCAAGGGTGCGGTCACCGCCTCGGCATAGGCGTGGTCGCCTCCTTGCAGGGTGTCTGGGCCGGATTCGATTTTTGCCAAGGCATCATCAAGCAGCTTGTCCATCTCTGCGGCTTTGCGCGGGTCCCAAAGCAGACGCGCCAAGGGAATTGCCAAGAAGGAAATTCCGATAGGCAACATGGCAGGCATGTTTGGCATGCTGCCCAACACGCCACCAATGCCGCGCCCGATTCCGAACAGTACCAAGACCAGCAGCAGTTGTACCGCCATGCGCGCACTGGCGGCGACCAACGCCTCGGGTCGCGTCCAATCAGACAGGGTTTGCGGAAACTCTTGCGGGCGCATGACGACCAGCCACACCAGAAAAATCCCGGCAAAGACCGGAACAATTGCCCAGCCAGCGCCGCCCAAACCTGCAAGTAAAGGTCCAAAATACAAAAGCGCTGTCGCAGCTTTCACCAATCGCGGCTGATTTTGCACTTTAAGCCTCCAAAATATCCACTGCGTTAACGTTTACCTGTCAGCGGTGTTTAGTCCAGCCCTTCCGGCATATTGATCACGATACGACCTGCGGTCAGGTCCACTGTCGGCACAGTCGCCAAAGTGAAAGGCAGCAAAAGCGATGGTTTGCCACCGCCGCCAATTTCCAAAAGATCGCCTGCGCCGTGGTTGTGAACGGCCGTGACCGTGCCCAGCAAAACGCCCCCGGTATCGCGAGCCTCTAGCCCGATCAGGTCGGCGTGGTAAAACTCATCATCGGGCAGGTTTGGCAGCTTGTCGCGCCCCACATAGAGGCTGGTGCCGCGCAGCGCATCGGCCTCTTCCTTGGTTTCAACCCCTGCCAGCCGCGCGCCAAGACCGCCTGCCACGGGGCGGGTCAGGGTAATTTTGAAACTACGCTTGCCGTCTTCGGTGAACAGCGGGCCGTAGTCGGCAATCGCAGTGGGTTCGGCGCAAAAGCTTTTCAGCCGCACCTCTCCCTTGACCCCGAAAGAGCCAGAGATGGCCCCCACGCACAGCCGGTTGTCCAAATCAGGGTTTGCCATTATCGCCGCTCCACAAACAAGGCTGGGCTGCGTTTTTCCCAGCCTGCACGTTCCAATTCAGGGGTTTTCTGTTCAGTTTCGGGCCAGCCAACGCACAAATAACCAATCAGTCGCCAATCACTTGGCACGTCCAAATCCTGTGTCAATTGCACAGGATCAAGGATCGACACCCAGCCGATCCCCAACCCTTCGGCCCGTGCAGCCAGCCAAAACAAGGTGATCGCACCGACCACCGAATAGGCCCGCGTTTCCGGCATGGACTGCGCCCCAAGATTGGACCCTTTGGCCGTGCCATCATCGCTGAACACGGCCAGATGCACCGGGGCCTCTCGCATGCCCGACAGTTTTAACCCCGCATAGAGTTTAGCTTTATCAGAGGCATAGCCTGCCAAGGCCTCGGCATTGGAGGCCTCGTAATTGGCCAAGGCCTTTGCTCGCGCCTCTGGGGTTTCCACCGAAACCACCCGCCACGGTTCGGACAGGCCCACAGACGGGGCCAGCATAAACGCAGAAAGGCAGCGGTCCAGAACCGCTGCCTCAACCGCGTCGGTGCGAAAGCGGCGCACATCGCGCCGCCACCGCATCAAGTCGCGCAACTCGGCCTGAAAAGCCTTGTCATACTGGCCTTGCACAGCGTTACCTGACCGGGGCCGTGCCGATTATTCAGCGTCAGCAGCAGCTTCTACAGCTGGCTCTGCCGGGGCTTCAACAGCTGCTGGGGCTGCCGAACGGGCTGCCTTTTTCGCTGTCAATTCAGCCATACGCTTGCCGGGAACAGCTGCCTTTGGGTTGTTGCGGACTTTCTTTTCACGCAGGCCAGCGGCCTCGAGGAAACGAGCCACACGGTCGGTTGGCTGTGCGCCTTGGCCCAACCAATACTGAACGCGCTCGGCGTTCATCTTCACACGGTCTTCGGAATCTTTGGCCAAAAGTGGGTTATATGTGCCCAGCTTTTCCAAGAAACGGCCATCGCGTGGCATACGGCTGTCAGTCGCTACGATCGAATAGTGAGGGCGCTTTTTGGAACCACCACGGGCAAGACGGATTTTCATGGACATAGTGTAGTCTCCTTAGGGTTTTGGGTAGGGTGGGTGAAACCCACCGATCTGGTTATTTCTGCAGTTGTTCGTGATGCCTGATGACTTCGGAAATGATGAAGGTCAGGAATTTCTTGGCAAATTCGTGGTCAAGATCGGCCTCTTTGGATAGCCATTCCAACCGCTCAATCTGACGACTTTCGCGGCTGGGATCTGACGCGGGAAGGTCATGTTCGGCCTTAAGCTTGCCAACGGCTTGGGTTTGCTTGAACCGTTCGGCAAGCGTATAGACAAGGATCGCATCCAGCCGGTCAATGCTGTCGCGGTGGTCCTTTAGCAAGGACGCCGCACGGGTTGCGTCAGTGATCATTGAGCACTTCCTTGGGCCGAAATGGGCGTATTTTTTGCGTCATACATCCGTATTACAAACGTACATACATTTTTCGGGCGCGAGAGAGGGTAAAACAGGGTCATTTCTTTTTCATCAGCCCGGATAGGCCGGATGGCAGTGACATGCCGCCGCCCATGCCTGGAAACCCACCGCGGCCCATACCAAGGCCTTGCTTCATCCCGCGCGCGGCTTCTTCCATCTGCTCGGGCGTCATTTTCGACGGGTCGGCCATGCCTTTACCGCCGATCATCTGCTTGATGGCGGCTTTCATCGCCCCACCCTTGCCCATCTTTTTCATCATATCGGCCATTTGCTTGTGCTGTTTCAGCAAACGGTTCAGTTCTTGCACCTCAAGCCCTGCCCCGACGGCGATCCGCTTTTTGCGGCTGGCTGCTAACAGGTCGGGGTTGGCGCGTTCTTTCTTGGTCATGGAATTGATCAATGCGATCTGGCGGCGCAGCAAGATATCGTCAAACCCCGCAGCCTCGGCCTGTTTGGCCATTTTGCCCATGCCCGGCATCATGCCCATCAGGCCCTGCATGCCGCCCATTTTCAGCATCTGTTCCAACTGGCCGCGCAGGTCGTTCATGTTGAACAGACCCTTGGCAAAGCGCCGGGCCATACGCTCGGCAGCTTCGGCCTCAAAGGTTTCTTGGGCTTTTTCGACCAGCGCTACAATATCGCCCATGCCAAGAATACGGCCGGCCACACGCTCGGCCTCAAACGTTTCCAGCTGGTCCAACTTTTCGCCAACGCCAACGAAACGGATCGGTTTGCCGGTGACCGCGCGCATCGACAAGGCCGCACCACCGCGACCGTCGCCGTCCATCCGGGTCAGGACCACGCCGGAAATGCCAACCTTGCCGTCAAATTCGGTCGCCACATTCACGGCATCTTGGCCGGTTAAGCCATCGACGACCAACAAGGTTTCGCGCGGTTGGGAAATATCGCGGACCGCTTGGATTTCGTCCATCAACACTTGGTCGATGTGCAAACGCCCTGCGGTATCCAAGAACACGATGTCATAGCCGCCCATCGAGGCTTGGGTTTTGGCCCGCTTGGCGATCTGCACGGCAGTTTCGCCTTTGACAATCGGCAAGCTGTCAACGCCGACTTGGGCGGCCAAGATCTGCAACTGTTCCATCGCGGCAGGACGGTTGGTATCAAGCGAGGCGAGCAGCACCCGTTTGCCCATCCGGTCCTTGAACCGCTTGGCCAGCTTGGCCGTGGTCGTGGTTTTACCCGAGCCTTGCAGACCCACCATCAGAATCGTCGCAGGTGGGTTGTCGATTTTCAGCGGCTCAGGTTCTTCGTCGCCGGCCAGAA
This sequence comes from uncultured Pseudorhodobacter sp., assembly GCA_965363575.1. GTDB lineage: Bacteria > Pseudomonadota > Alphaproteobacteria > Rhodobacterales > Rhodobacteraceae > Pseudorhodobacter. The sequence continues at coordinate 5,764 of CBDTUV010000088.1, forward strand.
CCTTGATCAGCTCATCATGGACGATTTTGACAACTTGCTGGCCGGGTGTGACCGATTTGGTCACTTGCTGGCCCGCAGCCTTGGTTTGCACACGCTTTACAAAGTCGCGCGCCACGGCCAGCGATACGTCTGCCTCCAGCAGCGCCACCCGCACTTCGCGCAGGGCAGTTTCGACATCGGCGTCCGACAGCGCGCCTTGCTTGGTCAGCCGGTCAAAGACACCGCCAAGGCGTTCTGATAGATTCTCGAACATGGGCTGCCTCCGTAAGGGCTGTTGCAAAATGCCGATATAGGGACCGGCGGCGATAATGCCAATGCAAGGCGGCACCCGTGGGCGCAACGCGCTGACGGATGGCGATCCCGGCAAAAGCCTTGGGACCGGAAGCATGAAACTTCCGGGAATTGAGGGGCTGATAGGCCGAGCGTTGGCCAGAGTCAAGAGTGCGCGGGCGCCTTTGCGTTGCGCCGAAGTACCAAACTCATTTCAGTTATTGGCATCAAAGCGGCTTTTCCGCTGCGCGCCAACGCGGTAGGTTGCGACAAAACGCCCAGAACGGGCCAACAACCGGCAGGAGCGCCCCAGATGGACAATTGGGACGAGATCAGGACCGCTTATCAGGTGGCGCGCATGGGCACCGTTTCAGGGGCGGCCGAGGTTTTGGGCGTACACCACGCCACGGTCATTCGCCACATCGACAGTTTGGAAAAGCGCTTGGGGGAAAAGCTGTTTCAACGCCATGCGCGCGGCTATACCGCGACCGAGGCCGGACGCGACCTTTTGACGGTGGCGCAAGGAGCAGAAGATCAGTTTGCCCAGCTTGCCAACCGGATCAAAGGGCATGGCGAGTCTGTTTGCGGCGAATTGGTCATCACCTCTATTGCGGATATCAGCCATCAACTGACAGAGGTGATGGTCAAATTTCAAGCGCAATACCCCGATTTGATTGTGCGGTTCCTGACGGGCCAGCGCTTGTTTCGCTTGGATTTTGGTGAGGCGCATGTGGCGGTGCGTGCTGGGACTGCGCCTTCGGAACCTGATTATGTGGTTCAGCCCTTTTTGACCTTGAACCATGGGCTTTATGCAGCCCCCAGCTATGCGTCAGCGCATGGCTTGCCGAAAACCGACGCTGACCTGCCAAAGCACCGCTTTGTGGTGAATGATGATACAGAAAGCCGTGCGCCCTTTTATCATTGGCTGCGCGGCCATGTCCCAGACGAAGCGCTAAGCTTTCGCGCCACCGAACCTGCGCCGATTTATGATGCGATCTGCGCGGGGGCAGGTTTGGGCTTTATGTCGCGTATCGCAGCAGCCCAATTTCCGGATTTGATTCAGGCGATGCCACCGCGCCCGGAATGGTCATCAAACCTGTGGCTGGTGACCCATGTCGATTTGCACCGCACGCTAAAAGTTCAAAGTTTTCTTGCTTGTTTGAAAGAGGCGGCAGTGGAATGGCAACATTTGTGACCCATATCGATCGGCGTGAAGGCTTGCGCGGGCATTTGGCGATGCTGGCGTTTTCGGCCTTGGTTGCGGGGTCGTTTTCGCTGGGGTCGATGGCGGCCCCCTTTGTCGACCCGGCAGCCCTGACCACGCTGCGCTTTGTCTTTGCAGGGCTGATTGTGGGCGTTGCGGCGCTGGCGACCACAGGGATAAAACGCAGCGCTTTTGCAGCACCTTGGCGCTATTTGGTGCTGGGCGGGCTGCTTGCGCTTTATTTTGTGCTGATGTTCGAAGGGCTGAAAACCGCAGCACCCGTGCCCGCTGCTGCCGTGTTCACATTGACACCTTTAATGGCGGCAGGATTTGGCTGGCTGTTGCTGCGCCAAATTACAACGCGGCGCATGGCGGCGGCATTGGCCTTTGGCGCCGCGGGGGCCGCTTGGGTGATTTTCCGCGCCGATTGGCAAGCGCTGCGCAATTTCCACATCGGGCGTGGCGAGATGATCTATTTTTGGGGCTGCGCGTCGCATGCGCTTTATGCGCCAATGGTACGTAAGCTGAACCGGGGTGAGCCTGCGGTGGTGTTCAGTTTTGGGATGATGGTGGCCGGGACAGTCATTCTGGCGCTATGGTCATGGCCTGCGATCTTGGCGACCGATTGGGCCGCCATGCCACGGATTGTTTGGATCACGCTGGCCTACATTTCCATCGCAGCCAGTGCGATGACCTTTGTTTTGCTACAATATGCCAGCCTGCGCCTGCCTGCGGCCAAGGTGATGGCCTATACCTATTTAACGCCGTGTTGGGTGATTTTGTGGGAAATCGGGCTGGGGCGTGGGCTGCCGCCTTTGGGCATTTTGGCCGGGGTTTTGATGACCATTTTGGCGCTGTATTTGTTGTTAGAAGACTAGCGTTCCGTTCCTTGCCGCATCCGCTTTTCCAACTGGCGAAGGGCAAGCGACAAGGTGATTGTCATCGTCAGGTAAATCAGGGCGACCACGTTGTAGGTTTCAAAATACTTGAAATTCCCGGCCGCCGTTACCTTGCCCAACTGGGTAATATCGGTGACGCCCAACACCGATACAAGGCTGCTGTCTTTCACCATTGCAACAAAATCATTGCCCAAAGGGGGTAAAATCACCCTGAAACCCTGCGGAAATACAACAAGGCGGAACGTGTGCCAACGACCAAGGCCCAGCGCTTCGGCAGCCTCTATCTGGCCGCGATCAACCGAGGCGAGGCCTGCGCGAAACACCTCGGCCAGAAACGCCGAATAGGCGATGGTCAACGCGATCACGGCCCGCCACAGCAAGGAAAAATCACGGCTGCGCACGGGGTCAAAGCCCAGATGCCCAGTCAACCAATTCCAAAGGTCCACCAAGGCGGGGGCCAGCACAAAGGCGACATAAAGCAACAGCACGATGATCGGAACACCGCGCACCACCTCAATGTAAAACCGTGCCACCTGCCGGACCACGGCAAAACGCGACCCAGCCGCCACCGCAAGCAACAGCCCAAGACTGGCGGCCAGCGAAAAGGCCACAACCGTGACCATGATCGTGGTCCAGATGCCTTTGGACAGGGTGGTTAGGACTTGGGAATACAGATCATCAGACAGAACGCGCCAAAACAGATAGCTGCCAATCCCGATCAGGATCAGCAGCCACCATGGGAATTCCGGTTTGTCAGGTGCGGGGCGCATTAACCGCCAACGTTTGCGTCAACAAACCAAGTGGTATTCAGCGCGTCCATCGTGCCATCAGCCTTCATCGCCGCAATCGCCGCATTGATCGGCGCGACAAGCTCGGACCCTTTGGGAAAGATAAAGCCAAAATCCTCAACTCCCAATTTATCCCCAACGATTTTCAGCTTGCCGTCACTGGCCGCGACATAGCCTGCACCACCCGTGCTGTCGGTCAGCGCAAGGTCAACATCGCCATTGCGCAACGCCTGCACGCCCGCGCCAAAGGTTTCAAACATCTTGATACGCGGGTTGGCCTCATTTCCGTCCAGCACCTCATACACCCCTACGTAAAACGGCGTAGTGCCGGGTTGCGCGGCCATCAACAGGTCCGGGTTGGCAGCAAAACTTGTGGCATCGGCAAAGCGATCCTCATCGCCGCGCACCAGCATAACCATTTCAGACCGCATGTAAGGGTCAGAAAAATCTACCTTTTCGCGACGATCCTCACGGATGGTGATGCCAGTCATGCCTATATCAAACTGCCCTTCGGACACAGCGGGGATCATCGCATCCCAGCTGATATTCTCATAGGTGACTTTCAGGTTCAGCCGCTTGGCAATCTCGGCCATGGCGTCATATTCCCAGCCCACGGCCACCCCATCCTTAACAAACTGCAGCGGCGGATAGGCGTTTTCGGTTACCACAGCAATCTCTTTGCCTGCCATATCGGGCAGATCGGCGGCAAAGGCTGGGGCGGACAGCAGGGCAACAAGGCCAAGGGCAGCGGTAAGTTTCATCGGGCAGGCTCCGGTTTGAAAAGGGTCGCGCCACGTTAGCTTTTGCACGCGAAATGTCCAGCGACCAAGTTACACCAAAAGCTGCACCACGATCATAACCGCCCCCGATGCGGCCCAACTGCCCGC